>JAYEGS010000001.1:0-7257 GCA_034659215.1 Pseudomonadota bacterium
ATAAATAGTAGGGCGGCGGGGTCATGTAATAAGCATGGCCCCGTTTTTATTAGAGTTCTTTAACAGTTAACGTTAACTGATGGTTTAGGTTTGACGATAGATGTTGGAAAATAGACAATATGACCTCTTGAAAGGCCTTAAGGTGTTGGATCTTACCCGTCTGCTACCGGGGCCTTTTTGTAGTATGGTGCTGGCTGATTACGGAGCCGAAGTTTTAAAGATTGAAGCTCCGGGTGAGGGGGACTATCTGCGCAGCTGGGCCCCCCTTGTCGATGGTGTCAGCGCCTTTTTTCTCGCCGTTAACCGTAATAAAAGTTCTCTGACGCTTAATCTTAAGCAAAAAGAGGGGCTGGAACTTTTTAAAAAACTTCTGCTTGAGTATGATGTTGTTCTTGAAAGCTTCCGTCCGGGAGTTATGGAGCGGCTTGGTTGCAGCTATAAAGAGCTTGCCGTCCTTAAACCTTCTCTGATCTATTGCTCTATCAGCGGTTATGGTCAATCCGGGCCTGAGGCCTTAAAGGCGGGTCACGATCTTAACTATATGGCCGAAGCCGGAGTTTTGAATACGACCTCAAGTCGGGAAATTACGGCTCTCTCCGGAGTTCAGGTTGCCGATGTCGCCGGTGGCGCACTTTATGCCGTCAGCGCCGTTTTGGCCGCCTATATCCGGGTTTTGAAAGGGGGCCGGGGGGCTTGCCTCGATATCTCGATGACTGATGGTCTGGTCAGTATGCTTCCTTTGCTTTCAGCATATCACTACTCTTTGGGCTTAGAGCCCGGCCCCGATACGACGATGTTCAATGGCCAACTCGCTTGTTATCATATTTATCGAACCCGCGATGGCCGGGAGATCGCTTTGGGTGCGCTTGAGGTGAAATTCTGGCAGAATTTCTGCCGGGCGATTGAACGTGAAGATCTTATTACAGGTGATCATCAAGAGCTGGTTCGGCAGGATGAGCTTAAAAAAGAGCTGGCCGTGATTTTTGGGGCGCGCGATGCCGAACAGTGGCAGAGCTTGCTGGCTGGCCGGGATACCTGTTGCGAAGTGCTTAGAACCATGACTGAAGTTCACGCTGATCCTCATTTTAGGGAGCGCGGCATGTTTTGGCGACTACCCCTTGAAAGTGGGGCCGAATTGGTGCAAACCAATTGCGCAGTCATGATTGATGAAAATAAACCCACCCAGCATCGACCCGCGCCGAAACTTGGGCAACATACCGATCAGATACTAAATGATTTAGGTTATGATCAGGATTCAATTTCGGCCTTTCGCGAGCGTGGGGTGATTTGATTTTAAGAGGGCGAAGCAAATTAACAAATTACCCTCTGTAACTTAATATTTACTTCTAAGGATTAAAATTATGTCTAAAGATGTTGTTATAGTCAGTGCTTTGCGAACCGCAATTGGTAACTTTCAAGGCGGTCTCTCCTCTTTTACGGCGACCGAACTTGGGGGTCTGGCGATTGCCGGAGCCATTGACCGGGTGGGTCTTGATAAAGCATTGGTTGATGAAGTTATTATGGGTAATGTTGTGCCCATCGGCCTGGGTCAAAACCCTGGTCGTCAGGCCATGATTAAAGCTGGCTTGCCGATGGCTGGTGGTGCTATCACCATTAATAAGGTTTGTGGCTCGGGACTCAAAGCGGTAATGTTGGCGGAGCAGGCGATTAAATGTGGCGATGCTGAAATTATTGCGGCCGGTGGCATGGAAAATATGAGCAATATTCCTTACTACATGCCGGGTGCCAGAAATGGTCTGCGGATGGGTAACGGCCCCCTGGTTGACGGTATGGTGCATGACGGACTCTGGGATGTGGTTAACGACTACCATATGGGTTATACGGCCGAGCTGGTCAGTAAAAAATTCTCCATCAGTCGTGAAGAGATGGATAGTTATTCCGTCGCTTCCAATGCAAAAGCTCTGGCTGCGATTGAAAATGGCTCTTTTGATGATGAAATTATGCCGGTAACCATCACTCCACGGCGCGGCGACCCCTATGATTTCAAAGTTGACGAAGGGCCGCGGGCGGCGACCATGGAAGCCCTGGCGAAATTGCGCCCGGCTTTTGATAAAAAAGGTATTGTGACCGCCGGTAATGCCTCAAAAATAAGCGATGGAGCATGTTGTCTGCTGGTTATGTCGGCAGCGCGTGCGGCAGAGCTCAAACTTGAGCCGTTGGCCCGAATCGTGGCTCAGGGATCGGCTGGGGTTCCTTTGGAAGATGTTTTGGTGGCACCCATAAATTCGATACCAAAAGTTCTTGGTAAAGCCGGTTTAAAGGTTGATGATATCGATCTCCATGAGATCAATGAAGCGTTTGCTACCTCCAGTGTGGCGATTGTCAAGGAACTTGGTATCGATCCGAAACGGGTCAATATAAATGGTGGGGCCGTAGCCTTAGGTCATCCGATCGGCTGTTCCGGCGCCCGGGTGTTGACGACTTTGATCTATTCATTACGGAATCAGCAAAAACGTTACGGTATGGCCTCGCTCTGCTTAGGTGGCGGCGAAGCAGTATCGATGATTATAGAAAATTTGGCTTAAATTTATACATTAAAATAGGAGATAAACATGCGTGAAGTAGCTATTGTCAGTGCAACCCGGACCGCAATTGGTAATTATGGCGGAAGTTTAAAGGATATTCCTGTGGTCGATATGGGGGCTACGGTTATTCGTAATGTCATGGAAAAAGTCGGCTGCCGGCCGGTGGTCTCAGCCGAAGTTGCGGCGGCAGGTCCTGAAGCTCTTAAAGGTAAAGGGTGTCCGATTGAGGAGAAATATAGTAATTGGGACAGCTCTTTGACTGAAATTCAGGTTGATGAAGTGATTATGGGAAATGTTGTTGGTGCAGCTCAAGGCCAGAACGTTACCCGGCAGGCGATGATTCGCGCCGGTATGCCGCGTGAGGCCGGTGGTTACACGATTAATAAAGTTTGTGCTTCAGGTCTGAAAGCTGTCGCTCTGGCTGCCCAATCAATTGCCCTTGGTGAAGCGGAAGTAATGATCGCCGGAGGGATGGAGAATATGAGCCGGATTCCCTACGCGATGCCGGCGGCCCGCTGGGGCGCGCGGATGGGAAATGTTGATATGGTCGATCTCCTGGTTCATGATGGATTGTGGGAGATCTTTTATGGCTACCATATGGGTTTAACCGCGGAAAATATTGCTGAACTTTATGGCATCTCCCGTCTTGAGCAGGATGAACTCGGGGCCTTGAGTCATCAGCGCGCCCGCAAAGCGATAACTGATGGTATCTTTGCCAAAGAGATCGTTCCGGTTATGATTCCGCAACGCAAAAAAGATCCGATCGCTTTTGATACTGACGAACGGCCGATGGATACAACTGTCGAAAAAATGGGTAAATTGCGCCCGGCTTTCAAAAAAGATGGGACGGTGACCGCTGGTAACGCCTCCGGTATTAATGATGCCGCAGCAGCCTTGATGCTCATGACCCCGGAAAAAGCGGCAGCTATGGGACTTGAAGTGAAAGCTGTTATCAAAGGCTTCCAGGCCGGCGGGCTTGATCCGGCCTATATGGGTTTAGGACCTATTCCGTCGATCAAAAGATTGCTTTCACGTCTTGAAATAGGACTTGACGCGATCGACTATTTTGAATTAAATGAAGCTTTCGCCTCACAAGCTATCGGCTGCGTGCGGGAACTTAAAATCGATATGGAACGTACTAATATCTACGGTAGTGGTATCTCTCTCGGACATCCGATTGGTTGTTCCGGAGCCCGGGTTCTGGTGACGTTGTTGACCGCATTAGAGCAAAATGATGCCGAACGTGGTCTCGCCTCTCTCTGTATCGGTGGTGGTCAGGGTGCGGCAATGGTGGTTGAGAGAAGATAGGATTTATATTTTTCACAAGACACGAGGAGCGCGAAGGTTTATTTAACTGAATTTCGCGATCTTCGTGTCTTTGTGGTGCTTATAATTTTTTTGTTTCCGGCTTGTCCGGATTAGGAGATGAAAATGGAGATCAAAAAATTTGGCGTGGTTGGTGCCGGTCAGATGGGTAATGGGATTGCTCAGGTTGCGGCCCAGGCTGGAATTCAGGTGATAATGCACGATATTGCCGAGAAGTTTGTTGAACACGGCATGTCGGTAATCAAGAAAAATCTTCAGCGCTCGGTTGATAAAGGTCGGATGGAACAGGCTGATATGGACGCAGTTCTTGGTCGCATTACGACGACGACCGAATTGGCGGCGATGAAGGATGTTGATATCGTGGTTGAAGCGGCAACCGAGAACGAGAAGATCAAACTCGATATCTTTGCCCAGCTCGACGAAATCTGCCCCAAAGATGCCATTTTGGCCTCCAATACTTCATCTATTTCGATCACCAAGATTGCCGCCGCTACCAAACGGCCGGCAAAGATGATCGGTATGCATTTCATGAATCCGGTTCCGGTGATGAAATTGATCGAAGTGATCAAGGGGCTGGCGACCAGTGATGAAACTTTTGACGCCGTGGTTGAGCTTTCGAAAAAACTTGGTAAAATTCCCTGTGAAGCTAATGATTTCCCGGGTTTTATTGCCAATCGTATCCTTTTGCCGATGATCAACGAAGCTGTCTACTGTCTCTTTGAAGGGGTTGGAAAACCTGAAGATATTGATAATGTGATGAAGCTTGGTATGAATCATCCAATGGGCCCGCTGGCTCTGGCTGATTTGATCGGGCTTGATACTTGTCTGGCGATTATGAATGTTCTGCATGAGGGCTTAGGCGACTCTAAATATCGTCCCTGTCCTTTGCTGAAAAAATATGTCGATGCCGGTTTTTATGGGCGCAAAAGCGGCCGCGGATTCTACGATTATAATTAATAGTTTGAGGGAAAATAGATATGGAATTTGTTTATACTGACGAAGAGAGAATGATGTTGCAGATGGCGCGGAATTTTGCCGAAAAAGAGGTGAAACCGATTGCCAAAGAGGTTGATAAAGAGCATAAATATCCGGCCGCCAATGTCAAATTGATGGGTGAGTTAGGTTTGATGGGGGTTAGCGTTCCGGTCGATTATGAAGGTTCCGGGATGAGCAATATCTGTTATGCTATTGCTATTGAAGAGATCTCCCGTCACTGCGCTTCAACCGGAGTTATCATGTCGGTCAATAACTCGCTGGCCTGTGATCCGGTGAAGATTTTTGGAACTGAAGAGCAGAAGAAGAAATATCTGGCCGATATGGCCAGCGGCCGCAAGTTGGGTTGTTTGGGCCTGACCGAGCCTAATGCCGGATCTGATGCTGCCAATCTTGCCACCACAGCCGTTCTTGATGGTGATGAGTGGGTCCTTAATGGCCGCAAAATTTTTATTACTAACGGTAACGAGGCCGACTATAGTGTTGTGATTGCTGCAACAGACAAAAGCCAGGGGCATCGGGGCTTGAGTGCTTTTATCGTTGATCTTGATAATCCCGGTTTCAGTGTTGGAACTCTGGAAGACAAACTTGGTATCCGGGGTAGTTCAACTGCGGAACTGGTTTTTGAAGATTGTCGGATTCCCAAAGATAATCTTCTTGGAGAAGTTGGTAAGGGTTTCAAAGTTGCCTTGACAACACTCGATGGAGGACGTATCGGGATCGCCTCTCAGGCTTTGGGCATCGCCCGGGCTGCGATTGAAGATGCTACAGCCTACGCCAAAGAGAGAGTCCAGTTTGGTAAACCGATCGCTAAATTACAGGCGATTCAGTGGATGCTGGCTGATCTTTCGACCCATTATGAAGCAGCACGCCTGCTTACGCATCGGGCCGCTTATCTTAAAGATCAGGGCCAACCTTTTGGTAAAGAGGCGGCTATGGCAAAATTGATGGCAGCTGAAACCGCCATGAAAGCCGCCACTCAGGGAATCCAGATTCTCGGTGGTTATGGTTACACTACGGATTATCCGCTGGAACGCTATTTCCGTGACGCCAAGATTACTGAAATATACGAAGGAACCAGTGAAGTTATGCGCTTGGTTATCGCAACTAATATCTTAAAATAATCTTAAACTAGGAGGGAAGTGTTGTGAAGATTGTAGCCTGTATTAAACAGACCTTTGACACCGAAGCCAAAATTGTTATCGGTGGTGATGGTCAGATCTCTGATGAAGGGGTCAACATGATCGTTAATCCTTACGACGAGTATGCCGTCGAAGAAGCGATTCGGACAAAAGAGAAAGATGGTGGTGAAGTAGTGGTTGTAACTGTTGGTGGTGATAAGGCTCAGGAAGCTTTACGCTACTGTCTGGCCATGGGTGCTGATCGAGCATTTTTGATCAATGACCCGGCTCTGGTTGGGGCTGACAGCCGCGCCGTCTCCGTCGCTCTGGCAAAATTATTGAGTGAGAAAGAGGCAGGATTTGATATTATTTTTGCCGGTAAAGAGGCGGTTGATGATGGTGCCGCCCAGGTTCCTTCACAGCTTGCTGAAAGATTGGATCTGGCTCAGGCCAATGTCGTAACCGCCTGTGAATTAGCTGATGGTAAAGCGACTGTTACCCGTGAAATTGATGGCGGAAGTGAAACCTTGGAGCTCTCTCTGCCGGCTCTGATTAGTGCCCAGAAAGGTCTCAATGAAGTTCGTTACCCCTCATTGCCGGGAATTATGAAAGCCAAACGCAAACCTCTGGAAGTTCTTTCACTTAGCGACTTGGGTTTGAGCGCCGACGATGTTGCATCGAAGGTTGAACTGGTTGCTGCCGAGTTGCCGCCGGCCCGTAAGGCGGGTCAGAAGTTGACCGGCGAAGTCGATGAAGTGGTGGCCAAGTTGGTTCAGTTATTACAAGAAGAAGCGAAGGTAATTTAAGGGAGATTGAAAAATGAGTATTGTAGTATGCGTTGAACAACGCGATCGAGATATCCGTAAGATCACCTTTGAAGCTTTGAGTGAGGGTAAACGCCTGGCGACAGCTTCCGGTAAAACTTTGAAGGCTTTGTTGATCGGCAGCGGGATTGCCCATCTGGCTGATGATTTAAAGAAATATGGCGTTGATGAAGTTGCCGTAGTTGATAACGAAGCTCTGGCTGTTTATACGGTTGAATCTTATGCCGCCGTCCTGGCTGCTTATATTGCCCAGGAGACTCCGGCTCTGGTTCTGCTTGGTCATAGTGCGGTTGGTAAAGAGTTGGCGCCTAGAGTTGCGGCAAAAGCTGATTGCGGTCTGGTTACTGACTGTATTGAAGTGACTTCTGCCGATGGCGATTTTCTTTTCAAACATCCGATTTATGCCGGTAAAGCAATCGGTAGTTACAAGATTGCCGGGCCAACTCG
>JAYEGS010000002.1:0-7236 GCA_034659215.1 Pseudomonadota bacterium
TTCGACCTCGGACTTAAAAGCCGTAATAACTTCAGCGGCCCCGGAGGCGATACAACCGGCCCCGGCACAGATTGAAATACAAGGCGTATTGGCGTCATTTTTCGACAATATTTCTTGTCTGAATTTCTCTAATGCTTCAGACGAATTTATTTTTTGCATGGCTTTGTCCTAATCGTATTTTTTTAGAATATCTATGGTCTCGGCTGGTGTCGCCTTACCGTAAGTTTTGCCATTGATCTCCATCACCGGGCCTAAAGCACAACAGCCGACGCAGTTAACCGTCTCCAGACTGAATTTCAGATCGAGATCGGTTTCACCGGGTTTAATACCGGTCAACTCCCGCAACGTGTCGAGAATCCGCGAGGCTCCACGGACATGACAGGCAGTACCCACGCAAACGTGAACCTGATGCCGTCCTTTTGGCACTAAACTAAAGGCTTTATAAAAGGTGGCGATATGCAGTATCTGGGTTAAGGGAACCTGGAGTTTTTCGCTGACCCTCTTTAAAGCTTCCTTGGGCAGCCAATGGTGCTCACTTTGAATTTCCAGTAACACCTGGATCAGTGAGCTGGCTTCGCCATGATGTTTAGCAATAATCTGATCGATTCTATCGTTATCCATAGTTACTTTCCTAATCTTCTTATTCCTTTAGGCAAGAGCGTAGCAATTTCCGCTCTCGTCATACTTGATCAATCCCTGTCTTGATGAGTCACTGATATGTTTTGCTACTTCCGACGGATTAAGATCGAGAATATTAGAGATTTCGCCGGTTGAAAGAGGTTTCTTATTGAGAAGCGATAAAATTTCGCTGACCGACAATTTATCGGTAATCAGTTCATCAATCAAGCGGTTGGTTTCGTCACTGGCAAAAAATTTTTCGTACTCTTCTTCCGATTTTACCGGCACTCTTAAGCGCTCCCTCTCCACCAGCTTGATGTAAGGGACTAATCTGCGAACCGCTTCAAGCTTTAACTTCAACTCTTCCTGATCCAGGCCTTCGCTTTCGCCCAGCGGCCCTAACTCTTTCACCTGTTTGGTAAAATCGTCAGTAAACTCGGCCAGAAGAGCACCATCGGCGCCAGACATAAACTCGATTCTTAAACGATCCGGATTGAGGCCGATATGTTGCATTATTTTTTTACAGAGATGGACATTACTCAAGGCATCGTAATTACCATGCGTGATATAGTTACATTCATCTAACTTGCAACCACCGACAAAGACGCCGTCTTGTCCATTCAGGAAGGCTTTAAGAATAAATTCCAGATCGATTCTCCCGGAACACATAACTCGAATAAGCCTGATTTCACTTGCATATTGTAGTCTGGAAACTCCAGCCAGGTCAGCCGCCCCGTAGGCTCACCAGTGGCACACGAAGCCTAAGAGTTTTGGTTTAAATTCAAGCGCTGCACTCATTTGTTTCTCCTAAATTAAACTGCTGCGTCAATTTGCTGCATGATCTCTTCTTTGGTTGTCGCCGCATCGATCTGGCTTATGAGCTCTTCATCGGTAAAGTGCTTTAAGACAATCGCATTGGTTGGGCACTTGGCGTTACAGAGACCGTCGCCTTTACAAAGCACCGGATTAACCCGGGCCTTGCGGCCTTTTGTGGTCTCGACAAATTCTATAGCGTCATACGAACAAGCCGTAATACAGGCCCCACACGAAATACAGTCGTCCTCTTTGACCTCGCAAACCGAGCCGGAGGCGGTAACTGTATCATTTGAGAGCAGGGTTAAGACCCGGCCGGCCGCACCATAAGCCTGATTAATCGACTCCTGGATATGTTTGGGATAGTGCGCCGTACCGCAAAGATAGACCCCATCGGCGGCAAACTCAACCGGTTTCAATTTGACATGGGCCTCTTTGAAAAAATCATCCGGGCTCAACGTCACTTTGAACATTTTGGCTATTTCATGAGTGGTTGCGGCGGGAATAACCGCTGCCGCCAGAGAGACAACATCGGCATCCAACTCAAGCCGTTTGCCTAAAACAGGATCCGGAACGGTTACTCGTAAAATCGACTTACCGCCCGCTTTAACGGCTTCAACAACCGGTTTATCATCGGTTTCATAACGGATGAAGGTTATCTCTTTTTCAGCCGCATCCCGATAAAAATCCTCTTTTAAACCATAAGTTCGCATATCCCGAAAAAGGACATAGATCGACATCTCCGGGTTTAACTCTTTGAGTTTCAAGGCGTTTTTAATCGCATGGCTGCAACAGACCCGGCTGCAATAATCGCGATCTTCGTTGCGACAGCCGACACACTGAATCATCACCAGGCTCTCTGCCTGAATAATACTCTCTTCGCCTTTGGCGATCTCTTCGCCCAACTCAAGGTGGGTGAGAACTTTATCGTTTTCACCATAAAGATATTCGCAGGGTTGATAGACATCCGCACCAATCGCCAGAACCGAAGCCCCGTGTTTTATCTCTTTGCTGCGGCCTTCACTCTCCAGCGTCGTCGTAAAATTCCCGACATAGCCGGCAACCTCAGTGATCGTCGCTTCATGAGAAACATGGATCAGAGGGTTACTGTAAACCTGACGAATCAGATCATTTAGATAGGTCTGTACATCCATACCTTCGAGGGTAGAGTGAATGCGACGCGCCATCCCGCCTAAATCTTTAGCCTTTTCAACAAGTTGCACCTCATGGCCCTGATTAGCGATGGAGAGTGCGCAAGTCATGCCGGCGATACCGCCACCTACCACCAAAGCGGTCGGATTTACGTCGAGATCAAATTCCTGCAAGGGTTCCAGGTGACGGGTTCGGGCAACCGACATGCGAATCAAATCTTTCGCTTTTTGCGTCGCTTCATCTTTTTGTTTGGCATGCACCCAGGAGCAGTGCTCTCTGATATTCGCCATCTCACAATAATATTGATTAAGGCCCGCCTCCCGCAGCGTATCCCGAAACAGAGGTTCCAGGGTTCGCGGCGAACAAGCCGCCAGAACCACCCGGTTAAGCCCTTTTTCCCGAGCCAATTCGGTTATCTCCTGGGCCGAATTAGTTGCACAGGAAAAAAGCTGCTCCTGAGCATAGACAACATTGGGCAGGCTTAAAGCATACTCAACCGCAGAGGGAACATTGACGACACTTGAGATATTAGCCCCGCAGTGACAGACAAAAACGCCGATCCGGGGCTCCTCTTGGGAGACATCCCTTTCCGGCGGATAGATTCTCTCTTGCGCCAACTTGCCCCGGCGGTAATCAAGTAGTTCACCACATTGGGTACCGGCGCCGCTGGCCGTAAAAACCGCTTCGGGAATATCGGTCGGCCCTTGAAAAGCACCGCTGACAAAAATTCCGGAGCGGTTGGTTACTAACGGATTAGCGTCATTAGTTTTGTTAAACCCGTGAGCGTTAAGCTCAATTTGAAATTTGTTCGCCAGCGCCTTAAACTCGGCCGGAGGATTCAAGCCCACGGCGAGAACGACCATGTCGAACTCTTCCTCTTTGACGCCATCGTCAAAAGTAGAGTAGCGAACAATAACGTTCTTGGTTTCCGGGTTCTCGCCGACGATTGAAACATAACTTCGGATAAACCGGCTTCCGGGCAGTTGTTCAGCTCTTTCGAAATAGCGCTCAAAATCCTTGCCATGCGAACGAATATCGTTATGAAATACGGTACAGTCGACGCCTTCATCATGACCTTTGGTCAAGATCACCTGTTTCTGGGTATAGGTACAGCAGACCCCGGAACAATAACTGTTTTCGCCCTCGGTCACCCGCCGCGAACCGACGCATGAAATCCAGGCGATTTTTTCCGGATGCTTTTTGTCGGAGGCGCGTAAGACCTCACCTTCGTAAGGACCGGTCGAGGATAAGAGCCGCTCGTAGTCCATACTGGTGACCACGTTCTGGAGCTTCCCGTAGCCATATTCGGGGTTGACCTTAGGATCAAAAGGCTCAATCCCGGCCGCCAGAATTATAGCCCCGACACTTATTTCTCTCTTCTTGCTTACCTGTCTGAAATCTATGGCATCAGCCTGACATACGCCTCGGCAGATATCACATTTATTCTCTTTAAGGTAAAGACAGCTTTCATCGATATAGGCAACCAGGGGAATCGCCTGGGAGAAGAATACATGAACCGCTTTATTATCCGAGATCTCCTGGTTAAATTGATCAGGATAGGTCACCGGACAATATTCGACACAGGTTCCGCAACCGGTGCATTGGTCCTCAATAATATATCGGGGACGGGTTTTCAGGGATACCTTAAAATCCCCGGATTTGCCTTCGACACAATCAACTTCAGTGAATGTCAGAATCTCTATATTTGGATGCCGGCCGACCTCGACCAGTTTAGGTGAGAGTATTCACATCGAGCAGTCGTTAGTGGGGAAGGTCTTATCCAGTCGGGCCATATGGCCGCCGATACTCGGCTCTTTCTCGACTAGATAGACCTTAAACCCCGCCGTGGCCAGATCAAGTGAAGCTTGAATTCCACTGATCCCGCCACCAACAATCATCACGTCGCCAAAACTACTATTTCCCGGATTTTCGGAAAATTGTTGGACTATTTCGGTTGGCAATACTTCGTTTTCCACGTTCTATCTCCTTAACACATTTAACAAACAGCGAGCAGTGCGAACTTTGCTTCGCCCACTCCGAGGGGGACACGGCTCAGCTCGTCACGGGCTGAAGCCCGGCCTGGAGGCATGTCCCCGCATCGAGACAGTTTGGAGGTAACACCTGTAAGTTACAGGCAATCGTTGATTATTTCTACTATATCCTTGATCTCAATGTCATCTTCGGGCTCAAGGCTTAGGCGGCTCTCCTCGAAGTTGGTGATGCAGTAGGGGCAGGAGGTTGCCAGAACCTGGGCCTCAACCGCTTGGGCTTGAGCTACTCTGATGTCGGAGAATCTTTCGCTCTTTAACGTCTCCATCCAGATCCGGCCGCCGCCGCCGCCGCAGCAGAGACTGTTTTCACGGGATTCGGCCATCTCAACCAGTTCTAAACCGGGAACCTTCTTTAAGACCTCTCGCGGTTCATCATAGATGTCGTTATGTCGCCCTAAATAACAGGGATCATGATAGGTGACTTTCTTGGCATACTCTCCGGTAAGTTCAAGCCTTCCGTCATCAATCAGTTCAACCAGGTATTGATTGACATGGATCACTTCAAAATTTACCATAAATTCGGGATATTCATTTTTCAGGGTATGGTAGCAATGCGGAGAGGAGACCAGGATTTTCTTGACCCCGGCATCGATAAAAGTTTTAATGTTTTCGGTGGCCAGACGTTTGAAAACATCCTCATCACCGGCTTTGCGAATACTCTCGCCGCAACAACTCTCCTTGGAGCCTAAGATACCAAAATCAACCCCGGCTTTATTAAGAATACCGGCAGTGGCGAGCGCAACCTTTTTTAATCTCGCGTCATAACTCAAATAGCAGCCGACAAAATAGAGAATCTCCATCCCTTCGGCAAAAGGCTTGACGGAGTGACCTTTGGCCCAATCACCGCGATTCTGGCGCTCCTCATTCAATGGATTACCGTTGCCGGAGAGGCTCCCGCTCATGGTCCGAACCGGTTTGACCGAGGTCGGAAAGACTTGATATTCAGTCGCAATCCGGCGTAAGGAGACGCCAAGTTCTATCTGTTTCACCTGCCGGGGGCACTGCTGCACACATTTCCCACAGGTCGTACAGCGCCAGAAGCTATCACCCTCAACATCAGTCAAGCCGAAAGCCGCCTCCCGGATCACCTTACGCATACTGAAGGTTATGACCTTGTTCCAGGGGCAGACGGCGTCACATTTTCCGCACTGATAGCAGAGTTTAAAGGTTTCTCCGCCAGCCTCTTTTATCTCATCAACAATCTCTTTAAAGGGAGCTACAGTTTCCACTATCTCTCCTTACTCGACATACGAGCTACAGTATCCATAATTGTCTGCATACCAAATTTGTCGGCAAGTGCATCCAATCCGATCTCCAACTCTTCCTGGGTTTCTTCTTCGTCAACTTCGACTTCCCGCTCTTCGTAAACCAGGGCATCAACCAGACACCACTGCACACACAAAGGCCCGTTTTCTTCATTTTCACACATATCGCATTTCAACGGAAGACCGGAATCGGGCTCATGAAACTCCTCGCGAGAGGGGCAGGAAGCCCGGCAGAAAGAGCACTCGTCATACTCCTTGCCGTCTATCGTGTATTTGTCGCGACCGGCACATTCGGCAACCGTGTACTCACCCGCCAGTACCGGAACATAAATGTCTCTTAAGGGATCACGAATTATCCGAATCCGCGACCGGGCCGGATTATTGCTGCTATATTTCGGCGCCGCATGAACCGCCGAGCAGATCACCTCGCAAGCCCGGCAGCCGTTGCACTCATCAACATTAATTTTAATGGTTTTAACTATTTTCATCTTCTTCTCGCTTATCACGGTTTTAACCCCCACGATTTGATACATTCGTAAAAAGTCACGGGATGGCTAAGTAAAAATTTCGATAGACAAGATGATGGGGTTTTCCAGGCGCGAGACCATACATATAGTATGTCGAGTGTCTGGAAAACCACAGCATCGCAGGATATCGGAACTTTTTACGACGCCATCACTATTTATCTAGGATGCCTCTCTTTATAAAGTCTTCACTCACGTAATCCAGGCCCAGCTCATGCAATGATTCCGAGGTCGGAATGCCATCGTTATTCCAGCCCTTGAGTTTATAATAGCCATCCAGAAGCTGCTCTTCCAGTTCGGGAAATCTTTTCTTCCAATGATTCGCCGGCGGCGCCTCATCAACCCTGCGCATGCCTCTTCTTATATTGAAAGCCCGAACTAAAGTCCGATAGCGCTTGGCTGCTTTAGTCAGTTTCTCTTCATCCATATCGATCCCGGCTCCGGCCGAGATGAATTTCGGATAATTATGGATATGATACGGCGGTTTCAGCGGAAATGACGACAAACCGGCACACTGGCCGAGGGCATCATCGATGTAGTGCATCATCTCTTGCCAGTCGACAATATCGCAAGTAATCTCAACCGTGGGATAGTAAGGGTTGGAGTTCTCACCGCGCATCTCCCAATCGAGAAAATATTGTTTAAATTTATCATCAGGCACCTGAATCCAATCTTCAACAAATTTTTCCCGATGTTCCCGTTTGGGAAAAGGTGCTTGCGGAAACTGCCCTTCAATCTGGGTAATATTCATCTTTTCGCCGGTGGCATACATCAGGAAATAGATGGGATTGAGCATCGACAATTTCAGCGGCA
>JAYEGS010000003.1:0-7142 GCA_034659215.1 Pseudomonadota bacterium
TTTCATACTCCGATTTTTTGATCCGCCTTGAGGCATTGGTGATATCCGGATGCTGGACACCAATGCCGGCCGCAAAAAGTTTTAATCCGCCGCCGGAACCGGTCGACTCAATTTTCGGGGTTTTGTATTCAGTACTTTTGCCGAACTGTTCTGCAACAACCGTCGCAAACGGATAAACCGTCGATGAGCCGACAATTGAGACATAGTCACGAGCCGCAGCCTGGCACATTGCGACCGGAAGTACCAACATGGTTACCATTGCCAACATTAACAATCCTTTTTTCATTTTTTCCTCCATAATATTTTTCTTACATTAGCTCTCATGATTCACAAGAATCAGGTGAGAATTTTGTTGTAACAATTCGAAGTGTTATTAAAACTGATATAACCACAACCCCCAAAACAACTTCGGCAAAGTTAAAGTCACGATACCAAAAACCTATCAACTCACCAATCAAGACAACCAGAGCAACCTCAAGAATAAAAGTAAGCTTTACCCTCCCAAGTAACAGATAGGACTGAAGTACTCTTATAAATTCCAACAATGCCAAAACTACCAACACCTTTTTAATCATATGCTCTGCCCCATAAGACCAGTCACTGAGAAAACAATGATAAAGGTTGATAAGTATGGAGATAATTCCGGAAAGCACCCACACATAGAGGGCTATCATTAAAACACCCACGAGAAACCCGATAATGCGTGAATGCCATTCATGATTTAAGATGAAAGTTTTATAGGATGCAACATTTATAGGCTCAGTATTGTCCATATATTTCCAAACAATTATAGGATTACCAGCGGCGTTCGAATTTACGCCGCAGATAGACAGCGGATGCGTTCATACAAATCAAAAAGAGCAACAGTATGATTATGGCCGCTGAAGTTTTTTCGGCAAATGCCCGTTCCGGGCTGTCGGCCCAGAGATAGATCTGCACCGGCAAAGCCGTAGCCGGGGCACTAAAACTTTTCGGTATATCGACAATAAATGCCACCATCCCGATCATCAAAAGCGGCGCGGTCTCCCCCAGAGCCCGGGCCATGCCGATTATCGTACCGGTCAACATACCGGGCATCGCCAGCGGCAGAACATGGTGAATGACCGCCTGCATGGGTGATGCGCCGACCCCTAAAGCGGCTTCGCGAATCGACGGCGGAACTGATTTAAGCGCGGCTCGACTACTAATGATAATCGTCGGCAACGTCATTAAGGTTAAAACCAGCCCGCCGACCAAAGGTGCCGAACGGGGCAGACCGAAAAGATTGATAAATATACCAAGCCCCAAAAGGCCAAAAATAATTGATGGGACGGCGGCCAAATTGTTGATATTAACCTCAATAAAATCGCTCCAGCGATTTTTTCGCGCAAATTCCTCCAAGTAGACTGCGGTCGCCACGCCGATCGGAAAAGAGAGCAGCAGAGTAACCAACAAGCTCAAAACCGTACCGCTCAAAGCCCCGAGAATACCGGCAAGCTCCGGGTCACGGGAATCTCCGGAAGTAAAGAAAGTAAAATTAAATTGCTTGCGTAAACGATCCTCTTTTTCGAGACGCTCAATCCAGGTCAATTGATCCCTATTGAACCGGCCGCCGGGCTCGCGACTGATAGTTCCCTTCATCAGCATATCGAGATCGTCGGCTGCCGTAAGCCAAAGTTCTTTGCTCGTGCCGATGAATGATGGATCTTCCATAACTATTTTTCTAATCTCATAGGGAGCCCCGGCACTGACCAGTTTATAGAGAGCTTTTTTCTGCCGCCGACCCGTGACTTTGGGGAAGAGAGTGCGGCAACTTTTTTTGACGATACCGTGATAATCGGCACGATCAAGGGTTTCCGGTGATAATTCGGCCGGATCAAAAAAGACGTTCAATCGGATATGGGTCTGGCTAAAAGCGGGCAATCCTTTGCCGAGAATATCGGCAAAAAGAATCACCAGAAAAAGCAGGCTGATGACAATCGCTGCAATCCCGCAAATACGAAAGCGTTTTTCAGCCCGATATCGGCGTCTCAACCCGGCCTGCACAAGTTCGCTCGCAGACCGATTTTCTCTGTTTTTTTTACTCATATGATTAGTCGTATTGTTCTCGGTATTTTTTTACAACTTGCAGGGCGATAATATTCAAAATTAATGTAACCACAAAAAGCATTAGTCCCAAGGCGAAAGCCGCTAACGTTTTGGCACTGTCAAATTCCTGATCACCAACCAGCAGAGTCACAATCTGAACCGTAACCGTTGTCACAGCCTGCAACGGATTGGCAGTCAGATTGGCGCTTAAACCGGCAGCCATAACGACAATCATAGTCTCTCCGATGGCCCGTGATACGGCCAGGAGCACGCCGCCGACAATACCGGGCAGGGCGGCTGGAATAACAACTCGGCAGATGGTTTCAGAACGGGTTGCACCGAGACCGTAGGAACCGTCCCTTAAAGACTGCGGCACCGCCGTAATAACATCGTCAGAGAGCGAAGATATAAAAGGAATAATCATAATTCCCATGACCACACCCGCCACCAGAGCACTCTCGGATGAAACATCGAGCCCCAATGAGGCACCAAAACCACGAACTATGGGAGCCACAGTCAAGGCGGCAAAAAAACCGTAAACTACGGTTGGGATACCAGCCAGAATTTCGAGCAGAGGTTTAACCACCGTGCGTACTTTACGAGGCGCATACTCGGCCAGGTAGATAGCTGACATTAAGCCTAAAGGCACCGCTACAAGCATAGCGATGGCAGCAATCATCAGGGTGCCGGTAAATACCGGAATTGCGCCAAAAGCACCGGAAGAGCCCACCTGATCCGCCCGAATTGCGGTTTGTGGACTCCACTTCAGACCAAAAAGGAAATCACTCAGCGGGACTTTCTGAAAGAAATGAAGCGCTTCAAAAAGTATTGAAAGAACAATTCCGATGGTCGTAAAAATGGCCACCGTAGAACATATAAGAAGCAGTACATTGACAACTTTTTCAACTTGCTTACGAGCCTGCATGCCGGTTTTTATGCGGACAAGGGCTAAAACCATACCGACAATCACCAATCCCAGCATGACCACGGCCAAAAGTGCGTGGCTGATGGAAATAAGCGAGGAAAAATGATCAGCAGCCGCAACAATACTCTCACCACTCTGCGAAACAATATTACCCAACGCCAGATTACGAATATCATTAAGTAACAAACCAAGTTGGTCGGCGGGCAATGCTTGCAGATGCTCCGGCAGTCCGGCAACGACCAAAGAGGTAACAATCTGACCTTCAAATACAAGCCAGATCGCATAAATAAAGGCCGCCGGAAAACCACACCAAAGAGCCGTTAAAGTACCATGATAGACCGGCCTGGAATGCAACCGCTTAAGACCGCCGCTCACTGCGGCAATTTTTCGGGAACGCTGTCGACCAAGCCAGTAACCGACGATTGCTAAAATGCCCAAAATGATTGGAAAAAGTGAAGTCATGAGTGGAACTTAACATCGGAAAATTAAGTTTAGATAAAGATGATGGTGTTTTTTTCAGAAAGGGAATGGATATTTTTGGAAGCTAATAAATGAAAAGGCCACCCCGGCAGAGGTGACCTTAATTTATAAAGATTCATTACTATTCATTGCAATTTCCTAATCCATGAAGATAGCGGCCTGGTGACGGATGACCTCACCTTCAACCATATAGACAACATCTTCGCAGATATTGGTCGCCATATCGGCAATTCTCTCGAGATGGCGTGAGGTCGAAAGAAGATGGAGAGCTCGCTTTATGGTATCAGGATTTTTCTGCATCAGTTGTTGCAGTATTGTATAAACTTTCCGGTTAGCTTCATCAACCTTATCATCCATAGCGATAATCCGCCGGGCCAGTCCTGTATCTTTCTGGGTCAGCGCATCAAGACTGCCGCGCAGCATCTCCATAACATCTGAGACCATTTCGGGTAAATCAATGCTCACATCCAGCATCTCCCGAGTCGAGAGATAACAAGCTCTTTCGGCGATATTAACGGCCAAGTCACCGACTCGTTCAATATCGTTATTAACTTTGAGCACGGTGATAACAAAACGCAAATCATTGGCCACAGGCTGGTAGAGAGCTAAAATTTTAAGGCACTCTTCCTCGATTCTCACCTCCTTGTCATTAATAAGATCATCTTCATCAATGACCTCTTGAGCCAATTCTCCCCGTCTCTCAACCAGAGCGACAAGAGCTTTTTCAGTGGCATGTTCAACCATTGAGGCTATATGCAATAACTCTTTTTTGAGGTTGTCGAGTTCGGTTTGCAGATGTCTGGTCATGAATTATCTTCTCCATTACTGATCAATTACATTTTTTTCGAAATCAAGTCATCTCTCGGGGGAAAATCAGGCGAAACGTGCTGCCGCTGCCGGGCCGGCTCTCTACTTCTATTCTTCCCTGGTGAGCCATGACGATATGGCGGACAATAGCAAGGCCCAAGCCGGTACCGCCTAACTCACGCGAACGGGCCTTATCAACCCGGTAGAAGCGTTCAAATATCCGTTCTTTATCTTGCGGTTCGATACCGATACCGGTATCCTCTACTTCAATTACCACTTCTTTACCCATGTCGTATAGACGAGCCGTGACATGACCTCCTTGTGGAGTATATTTAATTGCGTTATCGAGAAGGTTACTAATCGCCTGACTAAGGGTCTCTTCATCGCTGACAATTTCCAGGGGTTCATCCGCTTCGATGTACTCCAGGGTTAAACTTTTCTCTTCGGCAGCAAGCTTTAGCCCCTGCACCAAACATTTAACCACCTGACCTAAATCAACAACGCTTTGCGAAACCTGCTCAGGTTGTAATTCAAAACGAGACAGAGCCATCAAATCCACGACAATGGCGGAAAGTCGCAAGGATTGATTTGAAATCTTGTTAAGAAATGAGAGCCGGGTCTCCTCCGGCATATTTTCCGCATCATCAAGCATGGTTTCAACCAAGGCCCGAATCGCGGTAATCGGGGTTTTCAATTCATGTGAGGCGTTGATAACAAAATCCCGGCGCACGGTTTCAAGATGGCGCAATTCTGAAACATCGAGGAGAACAACCATGGCACCAACGGTTTCATGGGAGCCGTTTTTGAGCGGTACGGCGTGCATCTCAACAACTTGTTCACGAACTCCGTACGAGATATTCATGCTCTTTTTTATCTCGCCATCACTCTTGCAGGCATCATTGAGAACGTTGCACAAATCATGCAGACGGGTTACCTCCCAAATCGGCTGGCCGAGACTTTTAAGATTGTCGACCTGCAGCAGTGAAGCCGCAGCCTGGTTCATGTGAATAATCTTTTCATCACGGTCTACCGCAACCACCCCTTCAACCATTCCGCTGAGAATGGCATTGAGTTTACCACGATCGGTATTAATAGTTTCGATTCGATCCAGTGATTTTTCAGCCATCCGGTTGAAAGCTTGAGCCAACCTGCCAATTTCATCCCGACGACAAATCTTCAATCGTTGGCTGAAATCGCCAGCCGCCATCGCTTCGGCCATGCGGGTCATCTCCAGCAAAGGCCGGATAAAATGACGAGCCAAGATAAAACCAAAAAGCAAAGCTATCAACGTAACTATACCGATACCAAAGATGATCGCCTTACGGCCATCAACGATACGCTGCTGGATCAAGATCAAGGGCAACGCAGCTCGAGCATAACCGAGGACTTTGCGTTGATTGCGAATCGGTCGGGCAAGATACATCATGTCGGTTTGCAGTGTGTCACTAAAACGGGTGGCAATGCCAATTCCGTAGTGCCGTGAATCGAGTACTTCCGGTCGCTGAGCATGATTATCCATTGAAGTCGGATCTTTGTCGGAATCTGCCAAGACAACCCCCTCAACCCCTATCAACGTGAAACGAGTATGAGTCTCATAGCCAAGTTTTTTAATCTTCGACTGCAGGATTGTCGCTTCCTCGCCCAAGTGCGGCAGCACCAAGCTACTCAACAGGAGAGTACGAACCTCAAGTGTCTGCCTAACTTCACCTAAAGTTCTTTGCTCAATCAGTCTGCTCACTCCACTACTGACAATAATGGCCGCAAGCAGAATAATGGCAACAAAAACTGCATATATCTTCCAAAGTATACGTGAACGCAACAAAACCATTTGCTTTACTCGTTTAGGTTTTTAAATCGATAACCGATACCGCGAATGGTTTCAATCAAATCGCGGTGGGAGCCAAGTTTTTTTCGCACTGCCTGAATGTGAACATCAATATTTCGGTCAATGACAAAATTATCCTGTCCCATGACTTTGCCCATAAGTTGGTCTCTGGTGAAAACCCACCCCGGATGCTGAGCTAAGTAGTGAATAAGTTTAAACTCGGTTGCCGTCAAGTTAACCACAAGCCCATCGACCTTAACTTCATGGCGGCGAGCGTCGATGATTACGCCCTCACAGTTGATGAGCCGGCCTGTCGACGACTCGACCGGGCTGTCCGACTGGCGACGCAGAACCGCCCGTACTCGAGCCAGAAGTTCCCGGGGACTAAAAGGTTTGGTAACATAGTCATCCGCCCCAAGTTCCAAGCCCAGAACAATATCACTTTCCGAACTCCGAGCACTGACCATAACAATCGGAATCTGTTGGGTTGCGCTACTATCTTTTAATTGCTTACATATTTGCAAACCATCAAGACCGGGAAGCATGAGATCAAGGAGAACAAGGTCAGGGTTCTTTTCCTGAATCATTTTTAGACCTTTTACCCCATCGGCAGCGCCAAAGACCTGATAACCTTCACGTTCCATGTTATAGATCAACACTTCCCGAATATCGACTTCATCTTCAACTACAACAATTGTCTTTTTAGACATTTTCTATTTCCCCAAGCGTTCAGAGACGCTTTATTCACTTTTATTTTACTTGATAATAGATGCTAATTATAAAGATTAAATAAAGGGAGAAAAAGTTTAGTAACTATTCAGCGTAATGTACTCTTCAAACTATCTCGATACGGGGACATTGCTCCAGGCGGCGGCTGCAAGCCGCTTGCCGATCTGAGCTGTGTACCCCTCGAAGCCGGGCGAAGCCAATGTTCGCGCCATTTGCTGTGGCTTTAAGGTAATCAAGATGAATAGTTACAAATCCATCAA
Organism: Pseudomonadota bacterium; assembly: GCA_034659215.1. GTDB lineage: Bacteria > Desulfobacterota > Anaeroferrophillalia > Anaeroferrophillales > Tharpellaceae > Tharpella. Next base: position 7,094 of record JAYEGS010000003.1, read on the forward strand.
AATCAGGTGCTTATCTACTTACGCTGAATAGTTACAAAATTTTCGCAAA
>JAYEGS010000004.1:0-7078 GCA_034659215.1 Pseudomonadota bacterium
GCGGTGACAAACGGGCCGGGTGGATAAATAATTCATCCTTGCTTTTAGCTTTCAGCAATTTCAACGCCGCCTGGTTACAATCAAAAAAGCCCTCTTCATCAAGCAGCAGCATCGGATCGGAAGAGCGTTCAAACAGAGCTCTGAATTTCTCCTCGCTCTCTTTCAAGGCCTGTTCCGATTCAACCCTGTCGGTAATATCGATAGCGCTGCCGAGAACCGTTACCTCGCCATCATCACCCTCCAACGGAACCCCCGACAACTCCCACCAACGACAACTGCCATCTTTTTTCACACCAATATAATCATAGGTGGCTCCGGGGGTTTCAGACGCCCGGCGGGAGACAGCCCGTTTAACACTCAAATTTTTATAGTCATCATGGAGAAGCTTGGTAAAATTCATCCCTATAAGTTCGTCCCGGGAATAGCCGGTAAGCACTTCACACATCTTATTTATATAGGTGAAAATTCCTTTACTGTCATAAGTGTAGATCATCACCTGAGCATTTTCGGTAAAGGCTCTGAATTTCTCTTCACTGAGGCGCAGATCTTCTTCGATCTTTTTCCTTTCCGTAATATCGATGGCGGTGCCTAGGGTCATCTTTTGGCCCAGTAATTCATACTTTTCCATATGGAACTCAACCCACTTTATCACACCACCCTTGACTTGCAATTTAATGTCATATTGCCCTGGAGTCTCCTCTCCCCGTAACCGGGCCAGGTTTCTTTCCACGGCAATTTCAAGATAGTCCGAATGAACCAAGCCAAATTTCGGCAGCTGCAATAATTCAGCATTTGTATACCCAGTCAACACTGAGGCGAACGGATTAGCATAGACAATCACACCATGTTCATTAACCAGATAGACGGCTGCCTGAATATTATCAGCAAAGGCCCGAAATTTCTCATCACTACGCAACAATTGATCAAGCAGAGTTTCGTTCTCACGGCGCAAGGAGAGAACCTGCTGAATCAGTTCCTCTTTATCCATCTGTTGCAAACGGCTGATTGATTCTTCATTCATAAAAAACCTGTCTTTGTGTCTTTCAATAAGGAGTTCAAACTCATGAGTAGATTAATTTAACAAATCGGGTGTGTCAAGGACTATCCCTCAGTAAGGGAACATTATGAAAAGCCGTTATTGTCTACCCTCATAACTATATAGCGACCCTTACTCACATCAAGATGAATCAAGCGCCCCTGTTCTTGGTGCAAAAACCGATTCAGCACATATAACGGCAAGGTCTCGTAATAAGCGCAAGACGCCTCGTAATGGTAACGTTTACAACCCTTATTTATCACCATAATCTCGGCCGCTTCGTCGGCCGAGAAACGGCTGGAAAAGGCGAGAAAGGTTCCCGCCTCGACAGACAACAAGAGTCGTTGCAGCTCTATTTTGTCTAGGGTTCCGGGCTCCAGCGCAAAGGTCGCGAGCGCCGTTTCGGCTTCGGCCTTGAGCAGCAACCAATTGCTCCCTTCGCCTAAAACGGTCGTCTCATCGACTCCCAGGAGTTTTTTAGCCAGCTCCGGTTTCGGAATCCACTCATCGACACCGCCGACCAGTATCGCTTTTTGCCGCCCCAGACTGAGCTCATTTTGAGCTAAAAGCAACGTCATCTGAACCGGAAAATGGTGATGTAAAAGAAAAAGATTTTTACCATTAAGACCAAGATGAGTGGCGACATAAAATCCGGCGGAGTTGCTCGATAGATTAACAAAGTCGACCGGTTTTGAGAGCATTTTCTGAAAATAGCGCTGTCGGCGAACCCGGTCAAAAACCATAATATCGCCTTGTCCGGAAGTCATGTAGATCGCGGTCTGAGGCGCCGGATCCAACTCGGCTGCGGCCTTATGAGCCCCGATAATTGCCAGCTGGATAAAATGATCGATTCGACGGTAAACTTTGCCGCTTAAAGCTTTTAATTCACTCTTGAGATCAGGTAGTTGGTTATCAGGGATGGTGTTATGGATACCGATGGCATGAATATAGATCATGGCGCTGTTTTCTCGATAATAAACGAAGTGTTATTGCCGCCGAAACCGAAATAATTAAGCATAAAATGGCCCGAGGTTACCGGCATCACGTTGCCGATCGGGGCTTGGGAAAACTCACAATCAAGAGTTTCTAAATTGAGCGATGCCGGGATAAACCCGGCATCGACACTCTCCATCATCAACAAAAGCTCGACCACACCGCAGCCGCCAAGCGTATGCCCGATATAAGGTTTTAAGGAAAGATAGGGCGGTAGGGTAGTAAAAACCTGCTCCATCCCACGCATCTCGGCTTGATCGTTCAACCGACTGGCAGTGCCGTGCGCCTTAACGGCAATAATCGCTTCAGGCGCTGTCCCGGCATCTTCTAAAGCTTCGCGCATCACCTGGGCGACCCCTGCACCGTTGGGATCTGCGCTGGTCACGCTATAGGTTTCACAGCTGCTTTTCCCGCCAAGATAGCGCCAGGGCGACGCCATAATCTCTTCGCGACTGAGCAAAACGGCACTCACCGCTTCTCCCAAAACAATCCCGTTGCGACTTTGATCAAAGGGGCGAATTGCCTCTGGAGAGAGCAATTGCATCATCGCAAATCCTTCGAGCGTTGTCGGAGAGTAGAGTTCCAAGCCTAAAACCAGCGCGTAATCAATAATATTACCGACCAACATCGAAGCTGCCTCCATCAGAGCATTGGCACTGGAGGTACACGCGGTGTTGAAAGTTAAAGATGGCCCGGTAAAACCAAAGCGCTGCATCAGGCTCTCCAGATAATTTCCACCCCCGACACGTTCACGTTTGCATCGCGTAGCAAAGGCGTCATCAACATCCTCTTCGACCGGCCAGGCCAGGGAGTAATCGATCGACGACGAACCCAGAAACAGCCCGACATTGGTCAAAGAAGCTGGTTTAAGCTTTAAATTTCCCAATAAATCATTGACCACCCGATCAAGATAACTATCAACAATCGAGGTATAACTTTTACGAGGGGTTTCGTCGATACGATAGTAAGGATATGCGACTTTACCACCGCCGACATTTACGTTTATCGTCCCGAGCTCCGGTTTACCCCTGCGCAGAGCGTCAATTCTTTGTGCTCCGGAACCTAAAGCGCAGAGCAATTCACCTCCAATTATTGTGATCATTAGTAAGAACCTAATCCGGCTGAATAAAATCCGCCAGTTCGTTGATCGTCGTCACGTGCCGGCGAAAAGCCTTGCTATCTTCCAGGCGGACTCCAAACTGAATCTGGAGCCCCATTATGATCTGCAACGCATCGAGTGAATCGAGTTCGAGCCCACTCGCGTCAGAGAAAAGCTGCACATCGTCAGCCACATCGTCAGGCGTCACTTCCTCTTTTTCACACTCTTCAATGATCATTATTTTCAAGCGCCGTTTCAGCGCCTCGTCTAAAGAACCTTTCATATCCCTCTTCTTATTTTATAGCTAAATACGATCCCGGCAAGCAAAAGCAGGCCCGCACCGAAACCGGCTAGTTTAAGTGAGTCAACAACCACTGCTTCAGGGCCGAAACCGCGCAGGAAAATATCTAAGAAACCTTCAAGTCCCCATGACATCGGGGATAAATTGGCGAGCTCCTGCATCGATGACGGCATATAGAATTTAGGCACCATAATACCGCCGATAGCCCCCAGCAAAATATTAATAATGCCGCCGATTGTCGTGGCCTGCTCCACCGTCGCCACCGTCACGGCGATCAACACCGAAGTTCCTATCGCCGCCAGACTAAGTCCCAACGAAACCATAAACAGACCACTGATCGAACGACCAAGGGTCAAGGCATCGGCCCCAAAAAACGGGACGACGAAGATACCTACGGCAATCATCAACCAGACCTGGATCTGGTTAATGACCATATATGGTACTATCTTACCGGCAAAAAGCGCTGGAATCGAGATATTCATCGCACTCATGCGCATCAACGTGTTCTGTTTTCGTTCACTGATAAAGATCGTCGACATCGGGATAATGATAAAAAACATCCCGAAAACGATCCACGAAGGCACACTTTGCTGAGTTGAAGTCGGCTTTTCATCGGCGGCCAGAGCATTAAAACGGACATTGACCAGACCTTCGCCATGAAAATCGATCGCCTCAAGTTCTTGCACCAGTTCAGGTAAATAAGGGGCAAGCTCGGTTTTCATCTTTTCGATCCGCAGACGGGTCACGCCCAAAGCAATTTCAGCTTTAAAGAGAGAGAGCATCTCCGGCCTGACATCTGCGGCCGCATAGAGCTGAAGCTTGCTCCCTTCCGGTTCCATTTGAGTATAGCTTTCTGAAAAACCTTGGGCAATGGTCAAGACAAAGTGCAGGTTTTCATGCAGAGCCCGCTGACGCTCTGCAGCCCCTGAAATCGTCACATGCTGTTCCTGCAGAGCCCGATTATCAGCCAGAAATATCCGCATTTTGCTACTCTGGAGGCTTTGATCCTGATCAATTACGGCATAGTTCAACAGTGTCCGTTCACGATTGAATGTATCTTTAAGGGCCACCGACATAATCAGGATAAAAACTGAAGGCATAATAAAGAGTGCGGCCAGGGCATATTTATCACGCCAGACCAAAATGAACTCTTTGATCAACATCGCCTTAAACATCGCTGCCCTCGTGGGAAGATGAGGTCAAACGTATAAACAGGGATTCAAGATTGGTGGTGCCGTAACGAATCTCCTTTAACGTGATATTTTCAGCGGCCAAAGCGGCGAGAAGCGCCCCCATTTTCGTACTGTTTTGCTGCTGCATGACCAAGGTTGCTGCATCAATCACTTCTACATCCTCAAGTTTTTGGACAAGCTCATGCAGTTGAGCCGAATTTGAGGAGAGCAGTTCAATAACAACCGAATCGGTTTTCTCTTCCTGGAGCATGGTTTCGAGCAACCCCTGACGAATAATCCGGCCCCGATCAATGATCGCGACTTCATCACAAAGTTTCTCGATCTCAGGCATATAATGGGACGTATAGATAACCGTCTTGGCATCATTTTTAAAATTGCGAATGGTCTCTAATATCTCGTTGCGACCGTCGGGATCGATACCGACGGTCGGTTCGTCAAAGTAGAGAATTTCAGGGTTATTGAGCAGCCCGATAGCGATATTGAGCCGCCGCTTCTGACCTCCGGAAAGCGTGCCGGCTTTTTGTTTGAGCATCGGCTGGAGCCGGTTAACGGAGATCGCATAATCAAGATTGTGGCGTAAGTCCGCCCCGGTAATCTTCTGAATCCCGGCAAAAAAACGAAGATTCTCAATCACGCTCAAGTTTTCATAAAGGGCCAGAGCCTGGGGAATAAAGGCACAACGTTTGCGGATCGCTGCCGGTTCTTGCTCCAACGGCAATCCGAAAATCTCGATCTCACCCTCTTGGAAACCGGTCAAACCGTTAAGAATCGAGACCAGCGTCGTTTTCCCGGCCCCATTGGGCCCGAGCAGGCCGAAAATGACGCCTTTCCCGACACTCAGGTCAATGTGATCCAGGGCCAGCAGATCATCGTAACGTTTAACCAGGTTTTTGATGGTAATCATGGAAAGTTGATGAGGAGTTTTCTATAAACTTCAGCTTCGGCGGCGGCGACGCTTTCAAGTTTGGTTTTTAGAGCGGCAAAATCAATCGACTGGCTTTTTTTGCTGCGGATCGCTTTGACTATGAGCAAGGCAAATTCACGCCACTGATCCCCGACTACAGTCATCATTTGTGACGCTTCTTTAAGTTGCGAACTCTCAAGCAGCGTGCCCGCCTCCTGAAGAAATGAAGCGTAGATAAAACGAAAACCGGCGCCGCCGGTACCAATCTCTTCCTGCATACGAATGATATGTCCCAAAAAGAGCTTCGCGTAACGACGATCTTTTTTCTCCAATTTACCGATATTTTTCGCTAAAGCCCGAATTCCGCTGAGCCCGGCTACCGGAACCGGGGTTTTCAACATCGCTTTAGCGGTTTTTTTGATGACTTTCGGAATAACCGTTTCATAATCGATCGTTTTCGGGACTTTGCTCGGATAATAGAGTAACCCTTTAGGGGCCATCACTCCCTTAACAAAACGGGCCTTCGCCAAAGCTTTTTCCGAACAACGCATCGGAGCCTCAAAGACCGGGTCACTGACCAGATATTCATCACCCTCTTTACCGTAAACAATCAGGTTATGAGCATTAAAATGAAAACGCATCTCCGGGGGGAAATAAGGCAGCCAGAAGACTGAACTTTGAACGCCGACAATCCGGCCCTGAGCCACCAGGGCATCAAGAGCTTGACTGCCTTTTTGCGGATCGGAAAAGGTCTGCATTTTCATCTCCAAACCCAGATTTTTCTGCAATCCCTTGATAATGGCTCTAGGCATTCTCCGATAGGCGATCAACGGCATCCCGCCAAGTTTGACAAATGGAATGTAGGCGAACATCAACGCACCCGAGAGACCAAAAACCATCGCCTCGGAGAGCGGCAGGCCGTGATGGCGCAGCAACAGCGACATCACGCCGCTTTCACAGTGGGCCGAGTGAGCATGTTCAAAAGTTTGCTTAGACACCACTTTCCTCGCAAACATTCGGCAGCCGGCAAAGTCCCTCGACGCTAAGACCCAACGCCGAGGCATGACGCTCAAGCAACTTTTGGGAAAGCTCGGCAAAGACCTTCGGTTTGAAATGACGCTTGAGGCGCCACTTAAAGATCCCGGTGGTTTGGGCGAGAATCTGTAAATCCATGCGTTGATCGTACATATGAAAATACAAGGGTGAGACTTCTCCTGAAAGAACTTTGAGATAAGCTTCGTGCGAGAGACGTTCAAGTTCTTTAAGGGCCTGTCTGGTGACCTCTTCTTCAACCTCCCAACCCGACGAAGCGACAATCCCGTAGGCACCCGTCTCACAAGTTGCATAAATCGCTTTTTTATGGTTGGCAAGCGTCGAAATATTGTCTTGAGGAACCCGGTCACTCTCCATTCAGACCACCGTCAGATGCATAAATGCGGTTGAAAAACGACCGCTTTCGGGGATAAAACAGAGCAGTCTCTCCCCTTTTTTCAAGCGTCCCGAATTAAAGAGCTCTTCTAAGATAATATAGATCGAGGCCGAACCGGTATTG
>JAYEGS010000005.1:0-27632 GCA_034659215.1 Pseudomonadota bacterium
ATCAACGATGAGAATTAATTTTTTGTCATTAAGCATGAGTCGTCTCTTTTGGTCGATAGTGGCTATTTACTTTTGTATACTATTTTACTTGTATTGATTGTTTCTGTTTTTGTCAAGCCGTTATCCCGTACTTTACAGTGGTCGCGGTTTTTAGCTCTTTTCTTTTTCAATATTCTGGAACTGGAAGTTTTTAGTTCCAGTTATTTCTAGGAGGATTTGTTTTGATAATACCAGGTTCCGTAATGTTAGCAAAACGGTTGGCTTCGGAGTTGGCCGCTTTGCAAAAAAACGGGAAAAAGATTGTTTTTACAAATGGTTGTTTTGATTTGTTACATCCCGGACATGTCAGCTATCTGGCGGCAGCGCGAGCTTTAGGCGATCTTCTTGTGGTTGGGGTTAACTCTGACGCTTCCGTGCGTAGGTTAAAAGGAGAAAAAAGACCGATTATGCCCGAAGTCGCACGTTCTCAACTGCTGGCGGCGCTTTCTTCGGTTGATTATGTGACTATTTTTGCTGAAGATGATCCCTATCAACTGATTAGTTTGTTGCAGCCGGATATTCTGGTCAAGGGGGGGGATTGGGATACAAATTCAATTGTCGGGCGGGATATCGTTGAGGCCAAGGGCGGCAAGGTCTACTCTCTGCCCTTTATCGATGAGTATTCAACTACCTCTATTGTAGAGGAGATCATTCGCCGTTATACCTGATCCGGCTAACGGTGAGTCGAAAAGGTAGAATAATAGGTTAACAGGGTCGAAGGGGTCACACTCTTCGACCTCTTAGACCCTGCTGACTCCCTCATTGGTAAGTGCCGGTGCCCAATAGGCAATCCGCGGCTTCCAGATTGTTGCATGGGGTTAGAATAAGATCCCGCCACCCCTTTTCGCGGGCATTGCGGATGGTCTCTTGTAAAGTTGCAATTGATTTCAATTTCTGTTTGCGGGAAGCCGTTGGGGTCGGTGTTTCAAATTTAAAAATTATCCTCTCTTTTCCATGCGTCAGCCCGTTTTCGAAGATCTTAAGCATGGTTGACGAGAGTTCTCTTTCCGTGACCAGTTCCAATTCCCTTTTGATTCTCTCCTGATAAGCCATAACCATCAAGTAGTCAGCCTGTGATGCGGCTAATGACTCCTGCGTACAGGCAAACCAGTCTCGTCCCCAATCGTCATTGTAGAGAAGTTCGTAATGGGTGTTCTGGGCACAGAGAAGTGCCGGTTTTAAGGAGCGACAGGTTGTAAAAATGGTATTGGCAACGTGTTGCAGGGCTAAAGCCTGTTGTCGCCGCCAGCGGTGAAATAGAGGTTTGTAAACTGAGATTTGAGTTCGGTTTTTATCGGTATGTTGATAAAGATTTTTTGGATTCGGGGTGATGGTGCCGTCAATTTGCTCAAACCCTTGGTTATGTCTAAGCATCAGGTCATCTTGCAGGAGTATGCCATCAATCGGATAGGCTGCCAGATCCAAAAATAGTTTTTTTAGAAAGTCAATATTTGTCGATGCCGTTGGTGCGAGAAGATTCTCTTCCCTTATGATTGAACCGCTTTTTTCATCGTAACTTAAAACTTGCGGTCTTGAGTTGCGGGCGTAGTTGGCCTTTAACGTTGTCATCCAGACAAAAATCTTAAGTCCGGCTCGGTGTGCGCTGGCGCAGGCCGGCGTCAGGATGTCCAAGATAACCGGGGCCTGGTCGGTGTTGAAATAGACTCCTTCCCGGTTTTGTTTGCGATCCGCTTCTTTTACCAGGCTATGAAACCGATCTTTGCGATTATGAAAGACCCGCAGGATGATGCTGTTGTAGCCCTTTTTCCTGAGTTCGTAAAAGTACTTTTCGCAAGCCCTCCAGTTCTCTTCTTCAAGAACCGATATCTGAGCTCCGATTAGAGGCTCCGCCCGTCCAACTGCGGCGTTACAGACGAGTGCAAAGGTTAATAAGATTAAAGCCGTCAGAATCGTGTTAATAGACTTATTAAGCATTGATGCCTTAGTAAAAAGTTACGGAATGGTATTAGGAAAAAAGGGCTGCGGCAAGTTCTTGTAACGTGGAGATCTCTTTTACGCAATCTTTGTTACTGGTTGGGGCAGAAGAGAGGTTGCCTTGGGGGACAATGATCTTTTTGAAACCGAATTTTAAGGATTCACTCAAGCGTTGTTCAATCATATTTACCCGCCGGATCTCTCCGGTAAGTCCGACTTCACCGATAACTAGTGTCGTCGTCGGGATGATCTGATCCAGGTGACTGGAAAGGATGGCTGCGATCAGGGCCAGGTCGATAGCCGGTTCGATAACCTTCAAGCCGCCGACTATGTTTAGAAAAATGTCTTTATTACTGAAATTAAGGCGGAGGCGTTTCTCCATGATGGCGATCATCAGGGCGGCCCGGTTACGGTCGATACCTAGCGTTGTGCGACGTGGAATACCTCCGGAGACAGCCGTGCTGACCAATGCTTGAATTTCGGTCAGGATCGGCCTGGTGCCTTCAATCGTCGCGCTGACCAAGGATCCGGCTAGATTCTGCGGTCGTTCGTTGAGAAAAATACTGGATGGGCTCTCTACTCCGATGAGTCCGCTGCCGGTCATCTCGAAGACGCCGATCTCATTGGTCGAGCCAAAGCGGTTTTTGACGGCTCTTAAAATGCGGTAGGGATATTGAGTGTCGGATTCGAAATAGAGAACCGTATCGACCATATGTTCAAGCAGTTTGGGGCCGGCGATGGCCCCATCTTTGGTGACATGACCAATGATAAAGATCGGTGTATTGGTCAATTTGGCAATCTTGACCAGATGGGCCGCAGATTGTCTGACCTGACTGGTGGTGCCTGGGGGGGATTTGATCTCCGGACTGTGGCAGGTCTGAATTGAGTCAATCACCAGGGTTTTTGGCTTGAGCTGACGAAAATGTTTGATGATTTCTTCGATGCCTGAGGCGGCCAAAAAGTAGAGTTCATCATTGTTGATGCCCATACGTCGGCTGCGCATTTTACTCTGAACCGGGGACTCTTCGCCGGAAACGTAGAGGGTGGTTTGTCCGGGTCTGCTTAATTGGTCAAGAACCTGGAGGAGCAACGTCGATTTGCCAATGCCGGGATCACCGCCGACGAGCACGACCGAGCCGGTGACCACGCCACCTCCCAGAACCCGGTCAAATTCGTCGATTCCGGTGCTTTGTCGAGGCTGTTCACTCTCATCAATAGCACTAATCGGGACTGGTTGGGCAACCTCCCCGAGTTCGGTGATGGCCGCAATCATTTGCGGGGTTTCATGAGCTTCTGCCGGGGAGGCCTCGGCTGGCGCCTCCTGCATAGTGTCCCATTCATTACAACCGGGACATTTGCCCAGCCATTTAGCGCATTGGTAGCCGCATGAAGTACAGAAAAAGGAGGTTTTATTTTTTTTTGCCGCCATAATAGTTATTGCACTCTTAAAAAGTAACGGGATGGCTAAGTTAAAATATGGTTATGTTTTTCTACGGTAATGAATGTTTAAAAGGATGCTGATTAAAACCAGCGAGGTCAGCATTGAGGTGCCGCCATAACTAAAAAGAGGCAGGGGGATGCCGACTACCGGCATAAGGCCTGAAACCATGCCGATATTAATCGTGACCTGCCAGAAAAAGATGGCTGCAATCCCGGTTGCCAGGTAGCTGCCGAAGCTGTCTCGTGCTTCCATGGCGATATTTAAAGCCCGGAAAAGAAAAGCAAAATAGAGAGCCAGCAGGATTATAGTCCCTAAAAACCCCCATTGTTCAGCATACGCCGCAAAAATAAAATCGGTATGTTGTTCTGGCAGGAAATGCAGCGAGTTCTGGGTTCCTTTAAGAAAACCTTTGCCGAATAGTTTACCGGCACCGATGGCAATCTTTGATTGAGCGATATGGTAACCTGAGCCTAACGGATCATTTTCCGGGTTGATAAAGGTCAAAATCCGCTGACGTTGATAGTCATGCAGAAAATGCCAACCGACAAAAGCCGTGGTCAGGGCGCTGATCGAGATTGTGACGATTGTTCCTCTGGTGATGCCGGCAATGAAAATAACGACTCCTGATATCAGAATGATGAGCATGGCCGTGCCCAGATCGGGTTGTTTGAGAATTAGGACAGTGGGTAAGGCAACAATGATAACCGGCATCAACAACTCTTTCAGGTTGTAGGGCGGTGGCAGGCTTCGATCACTGAAGTAGCGGGCCAGAGCAAGGATGACAGTGAGTTTGGCAAATTCCGAGGGTTGTACATTCATGCCGCCAATTGAGAGCCAGCGGGTGGCCCCCATGTGCCGGCTGCCGGCCACTTCCACAGCCAGCAGCAGTAGTAGACCAATTCCGTAGAGTGGGTAAGCAACTTGGTAAAGAAAGTTATAGTGGAAAATAAAAAGGCCACTGCCGACTACTAAGGCAATTCCGAACCAGATGCATTGTCTGCGACAGTAGCCGGTCAGCCAACCACTGGCTTCAGGGTTGTAGGTGGCACTGTAGATTGTGAGAATTCCCAAAAATACGAGGATAAAGGTTAACCCCAAAGTAAGATAATCGAAATCATAGAGACGATTACGATCAAGGGGCTGCACCGTCAGGTAATTCTTCGGCCAGGGAGCAAATGCATCTGCTCGGGGATCAATCTGATGCGGCCGGTGTTTGTTTCGTTTGGAGAGGTTCATAATTATTGTCGCTTGATTTTATCGAGATAAAATTCGATCGCCTGACGGGCGATTGGGGCTGCGGTTGAGCCTCCATGACCACCATGCTCAACCAGAACTGCTAGCGCAATCTCAGGGTCATCGTAAGGGGCAAAGGCCGCAAACCAGGCGTGATCACGAAAACGCCAGGGAGTATCTTTTGCCTCTTTCAAATCTTCAAGTGTTTGTTTGACAACCTGAGCGGTGCCGGTTTTGCCGGCCATCTCCCACCCTTTGATCGTAATCCGTGATTTAAAGGCGGTTCCACGTTTGTCGTTGACCACCTGCCAGAGGCCTTTACGTATGGCCTGCATATGGTGGTCACTGATTTCAACCCGCGTGCCGTCGAATTTTGTGGCGATATCCGGGTGATCACGGGGAGTTAACGATCTCTTCACCGCCTTAATCAGGTGCGGTTGATAGTAGGTTCCTCCATTTGCGAAAACCGCATACATGGCGGCAATCTGCAACGGTGTTGCCGTCAGATAACCCTGGCCGATGCTAACTGAAATAGTATCACCCGTATACCATTGATCATGGACATTTTTCAACTTCCATGATGAACTTGGCAGAAGGCCGCTTTTTTCGCCCGGAAGTTCGATGCCGCTGAGTCGGCCGAGACCGAATCGGGCTCCGTAAGCAGCGATGCTGTCGATTGGAACCCGGGTGGCCAGGTTGTAAAAATAGACATCACAAGACTCTTTGAGTGCGCGATAAAGGTCAACTTTACCGTGACCATAGCGGTTCCAGCAACGAAAACGGGTATTGCCTAAACTCATAGCTCCGCTGCAAGCAAAAGATGTTTGTGGAGTGATAACCTGATTGGTCAGGGCAACGGCAGCAATTAATGGTTTAATAACAGATCCGGGAGGGTAGCGGCCCTGGATTGGACGGTTTTGCAGGGGGCGCAGAGGGTCGCCGTTGATTCTTTGCCAATCTTTGGCGGAAATACGGCTTGAAAAAAGGTTGTTGGAGAATGACGGAGTGCTGACTAAAGCCAGAATTTCACCATTTTTCGGATCGATGGCAACCAAACTGCCGACTTCTGTCCCCATCAGTGCAAAAGCATGTTGTTGGAGATCGATATCAATGGTCAGCTCAAGATTTTTTCCGGATTGAGGAGCTTGTACAGTGAAGCTGGAAAGTTCCCGTCCGCGTGCATTAACCACAACCTGGCGCTGACCATCAAGGCCGCGTAAATGTTCTTGGTAGCGTGCTTCAATACCGGTGCGCCCAACCAAATCGTCTCGGGCATAACTTTTGTAAGCAGGCAGTTCAAGTTCGCGATCATTGATAAAACCGAGGTAGCCGATAATATGTGAGGCGATTTCATCGTATGGATATTCTCGAATAGGCTCAGTCTCAATGAGAATGCCGGGAAGTTCGAATTTGCGGGCCTCGACTCGGGCCAGCTCATTCGGGCTGAGATTTTTCTTTAACGTAAGTGGTCGATGGCGGGCGCTAGCCGATGTCTTTTGGTAGAGGCGCACAATTGAGTCAGCTTCAAGATCTTCTATCTGGGCCGCTAGAAGATCGGCAATTTCTTCTATCTGATCAATATTTTCAGGAATCAGCTGGAGGTTGAAGGCGAGGGAGTTGTCAGCTAAAATTTCTCCTTTGCGATCGGTGATAATGCCTCTTAAGGCTCGAACCCGCCTGCTTCTGATACGGTTGTCTTTAGATTTTTGATTATAATATTCTCCCTGAGCAATCTGCAGATACCAGAGCCGCATGGTGATGCCGGCGACTATGAGAGCCATAACAATCATGATCACGCGGCCGTTGGCAGCGATCTGATCCCGTTTGCTTTTTTTTCTGCTATCTAGAGTAGCCATCTAGGAAGAGATGCTGTTGGGGTTAGCGGGCGTGAAGCGTTCTTGAAGGGTATTCAGGTATAGCAGGATAGGGAACGCAAACAGGGCTGTGGTGACGGCTCCGCCAAGCGCTCTGAAGATGATGTTGGAAAAGGGTAGAATCGGGCTCGTCGCGAAGCTTAAGAAAAGGGTCAGGAGAAGTTTGCCGATGCCGGCAAAAATCGCTTGCGGAAAAATATGGTTCATGAAGATGGTTTGGTTGAGGCGGCAACCGATAAGGAAGATGAAAAGGTGACCAATCGGTTGCATGATGCCGGGGGCACTGCTGAATAGGGATGTAGCTATAGAGATGCCGATCGCGGACAGCAAACAGCGGATTCCCGGCGGGCATGAAGTTAGAAAAATGATGAGAACCAGGTTGAGATCAGGTGTAAAGATGGCCGGCACACCAAGATTCGGGAAAAAACTTGATTCGATAGCGGTCAGGATGAAAGCCGCGAAAGTAAAAAAAAGTGGTGAAAAAAGGGCCAGAGTATTCATAACTAGTTTGCGGGGATGATGAAAACTTCTTCAATAGTATTAAGATCAAACGTAAGTTTTACATTGATTTGTTGGCTCAGTCCGTTGTCATCTCTTGTCGCTGAGACGACCGTGCCGACAGTGATGCCTTTAGGGAAAATGTTGTCGAGGCCGGAGGTGATCAGCCGGTCGCCAACTTTAACGTCGGCGGTACGCTGCAGGTAGGCCAGGCGGCAGAAATCGCCGCCGGTGCCTTGCAGGGTGCCGCGAATACGATTTCTCTGGATAATGACATCGCAGGCACTGTTTTGGTCAACCAGTAACAGGACTTTGGCCGATTGTGCTCCGCAGGCAATGATTCGGCCGATAACGCCGCCAGGGGTGAAAACGGGGTTATTGACTTTAAGGTTCTGGTTGGCTCCGCAGTCGATGATCAGGATATGCGAGAGGCTGTCGGTTTGGTGTCCGATAACATGGGCCGCAATGCCTCGGGCAAGAATGTCGTGTTGTCCTTTAAATCTAAGGAGTTTGTGCAGGCGCACGTTTTCAAGGCCGGCCTCCTCAAGCAGTGCCAGCCGATGTTCCATAAGGTCAAGGTCTTTTTTTAGTTGCTGGTTCTTCTCTTTTACACCGATCAGGTTGATGTAGCTGTCGAAGAATTTGCTGGTTGTAGTAAAGGCCAGATCGATGCCTTTTTGCACCGGATAGGTCATGGTCAGGGCGGCCCGTTCAGCAATGCTGAGCAGGCTGCCTCCTTTTTGCAGGCCAAAGCTTACGCAAAGGGTTAGGAAGGTGAAAATCAGCGCCAGGCTGAATAGCCATGGCAGTCGGCGGCTGAAGGCGGTCATTTCGATTTCCTAGTCGCTTTCGGTGACGTCTCGTAGTAACTTTAAGTTGCCCAAGACCATGCCGGAGCCGCGGACAACGCAGGTCAGCGGGTCTTCAACCACGGTTATCGGCAATCCGGTTTCGTGACGCATCAAGGTGTCGAGGTTGCGCAACAGGGCGCCTCCTCCGGTCAGCATGATACCTTTATCAACAATGTCAGCCGCCAGTTCGGGCGGAGTTCTTTCAAGGGCAACCCGAACCGCGTCGAGGATGGCATTGACCGGTTCAGTCAGAGCTTCGCGGATCTCTTCAGAATTTATCTCCAGAACCTGGGGCACACCGGCGACCGTATCCCGGCCTTTGATGGACATGGTCTCAGGTTCCTCCATAGGGGCGGCGGCTCCAATCTCTATCTTTATCTGTTCAGCCATACGTTCACCAATTAACATATTGTATTTACGGCGAATGTATTGAATGATAGCCTCGTCGATCTTATCACCCCCAACTCGTACGGAACGGGAGAAAACGATGCCGGCGAGGGAGATGACTGCGACCTCAGTGGTACCTCCGCCAATATCGACAACCATATTGCCGGTCGGTTCGGTGATTGGCAAACCGGCACCAATGCCGGCCGCCATCGGTTCTTCAATTAAATAAACTTCTCGGGCACCGGCGGATTCAGCCGACTCTTTGACGGCGCGCCGTTCTACCTGAGTGATACCGGAGGGGACACAGATGACGCATCGCGGCCGTACCCATTTTTTACGTTTATGGACTTTGGTGATAAAATGACGCAACATCGCTTCCGTAACTTCAAAATCGGCAATGACTCCATCTTTCATAGGGCGAATGGCGACAATATTGCCCGGTGTGCGGCCGAGCATAAGTTTGGCTTCGGTGCCAACAGCTAGAACTTTTTTGGTTCCGTTCGGGTTGCTCTGGACGGCCACGACTGAAGGCTCATTGATAACAATCCCTTTTCCTTCAACGTATACCAGGGTGTTGGCTGTACCAAGGTCAATCGCCAGATCTCTGGAGAAGAGACCAAAGAATGAATTGAACATTTATTAAAACTCTCTCTCTTATAAATGGGTATAATAAAAGAAACGTAACTATTCAGCGTAAGTAAAAAATACCGTATATTGATGATTTTCAACTAATTCTGGGGACATATCCCGATTCTCTGAAGGAAATCGGGATTGTGTACCCAGAATTAGCGGGTTAGCTGAATAGTTACAAAGAAACAAACAGCTCTTTTTTCGGTTAAGAAAATTTAATTTTTAAAAGAGATTTTATGCTAGCAGGAAAAGAGAAAAAATTCAAGAAAAATAAATGGTTCCGGGCTTTTTTAGGGAAAAAAAGAGGATTACTTAAAAAATAGAAAAAAGTTTGATTGTTGAGTCAAAAAAAGCTGACTTGACTCCGGCATAGGGATGGACTACATCAGATACTGATCGGTGGAGAGAAAATTTTTCGGTTATATCGGGATATGGTTATACAAATATGACTTCATTAAATTTGCCGGATGAGTTCTGGCTGGAGGATGCAGGTTTTGATGATGATCACGATGAGGGCCGGCATGTTTATAGTGTATCTCAACTGACCGGTGATATCCGCCTGATTTTAGAGGATAATTTTACCCCGGTCTGGGTCGAAGGTGAAATTTCGACGCTCAGAACTCCAGCTTCGGGACACAGCTATTTTACGCTTAAAGATGAGCGTGCCCAGTTAAAAGCGGTACTTTTTCGTCGTCAACGACTGAGCTTGCAATATCAGCCGCAAGAAGGTGACCGGGTTCTGTGCAACGGGCGCATTAGTCTCTATGAACCTCGTGGGGAATATCAGGTTATTGTCACCAGCCTTGAATTGCAAGGTCTTGGCGGGTTGTGGCGGGCCTTTACGGAACTTAAAAACAGACTTGAACGTGAAGGTCTGTTTAAACCGGAACGTAAGAAAAAGATTCCTTTGCTGCCTCGAACCCTGGCTCTGATAACCTCGGCTACCGGAGCTGCAGTTCACGATATTCTTCAGGTTATCAGGCGGCGTTTTGCCGGGGTTGAAATTATTATTGTGCCGGTGACGGTTCAGGGTGAGCGGGCGGCCGGTGAGATTGTTGCCGCTTTGGAACTGGTGAATCGTTTTCGGGGCAAGCAAATCGATACCGTAATTTTGACTCGGGGCGGGGGCTCTTATGAAGACCTGCAGCCCTTTAATGATGAACGTTTAGCTCGGGCGATTGCGGCCTGTACGATCCCTCTAATCAGTGCCGTGGGCCATGAGATCGACTTTACGATTGCCGATTTTGTCGCCGATCTCAGAGCCCCGACCCCGTCGGCGGCAGCCGAGCTCGTCATCGCCAACCACAGCGAGATGGTTGATCGGCTACACCATCTGCGTCAGCGTTTGTCGCAGATCGGGCGTTATCGAATAATTCAGGAGAGGCGGCGTTTACAGATGTTGGCGTTGGCACTTGAACGTGGTGGTGAGACGGTTTCACGCAAACGTCAGGATTTTTCTGAACTTAAAACCCGGTTCAGAACTGCGGTGCTCTCGCGCTTGCGTCTGGTGCGGCAAAATCTGGAGATTCGTGAATATCGTCTCGCCCAAACGTCACCTCTTTTTCGGATTAAACCACTTTTCGCAGAAATTGATCTGCATGAGCAGCGGTTGGGGCAGGCGATGCGGCATCTTTTGGCCGGCAATCGACAGCGGGTTATGGCTCTTAGTGATCGTCTTAAAGCGGGCAGCCCCCTGGCGGTATTAGCGCGAGGCTATACGGTTGTTGAAAGAGTTGAAAATGATAAGGTGGTGAGCAAAAGTTCAGACCTTACAGTGGGTGATCAATTGCACCTTCGCCTCCATCAGGGGCAGGCTTGGTGCCGGGTTGAAAAAGTGGTGAAAGGATGAAGGATGAGGGATGAAGGATGAATAGAAAGTTATCTTTACTGATTTTTTTGGGGTTGATTTATCTGGTCGGTTTTTTTCTGCCGAATCCGGTCGGGGCTGAAAGTGCGGGGTTTGTTTCGCTTAATCAGTCCGGTTATGAGATTTTCCATGCCCCGGAAAATCCGGAGCCCGGGCAAGCTTTGGTGGTTGCTCTGCAACTTCTGAACTTAGAGCCCGGCCTGATTGATCGCCGGCCTTTAAAGATGAGTTTTGTCGAACGTGAATTCTCTTTGGAGCCGGTTGCTAAAGGTTGGCGCGGTGTGGCTGCGGTGCCTCTGGGAACTAAAGCCGGGAGTTATCAATTATCAATCAAACTCCAGGGGCAGAATGAGCTGTTTTTAACGATTACCGTGCTCGCGCACGACTATGGTGAACAGCGCTTGACGGTACCGGACGAGATGGTGACGCCGATGCGTCCTGAAAATCTGCAAAAGATCAAGCAGGATCGAAAAAATCTGCGAATCGCTTATGCCTCTTCCGGTGACTCTCTGCTTTTTACCGATGTCGTTCGGCCGCCACTTTCATCGACCATTACTTCACCTTTTGGCCGGCGGCGGTTACTTAACGGTAAACCCAAAGCTCCGCATGGCGGGATTGATTATAAGGCGGCGGTCGGGGTGCCGATTGTCGCCGCAGCCAAAGGCCGGGTTGTGTTGGCACAAGAGCTTTATTATAGTGGTAATCTGGTGATTATCGATCATGGTCTCGATATATTTACACTTTATATGCATCTTAATGAAATATCCTGTCGTCCGGGGGATGTCGTCCATCCCGGTCAGATTGTCGGGACGGCGGGGAGCAGCGGCCGGGTGACCGGCCCTCATCTCCACTGGGGGGTCAAGGTAGCCGGGGTTTTCGTTGATCCGCTGCGCTTTGTTGACGATAGTAAACATCTGCTCGAACTGCCGTGGGAGGCTGAAAATGGCAAAAGCAAGTTTTGAAGACTCAATGAAGAGACTTGAAGAGGTTGTCGGTAAACTCGAAGGTGATGAGGTCTCGCTGGAAGAGTCCTTAAAACTTTTTGAACAGGGGGTTAAACTGATGCGTTTCTGTCATCTTCGCTTAAGTGAAGTCGAAGAGAAGGTGCAAACCCTGGTGGCGGATGAAAATGAGGGTGGCAGACTTGAGGAGTTTAGGGAATGAACGAGCATTTGACAGCTTGTTTGGATGAGTATGTACCTGTGATCAATGCTTATTTGAAAGAGCTCCGCTTTGCTGATCAGATTGGGGCCCGGCTGGCAGCTCCTTTAGATGATGCTATGCACTATAGTGTCGATGCCGGTGGTAAACGTTTGCGACCGGTTTTGACGATTATGGCCTATCGTCTTCTGGCCGACGATTGGCAGCGGGCTCTGCCGGTGGCGGCGGCTTATGAACTGATCCATACCTACTCGCTTATTCATGACGACCTGCCGGCTATGGATGACGATGATTTGCGCCGGGGACAGCCGACTAATCACCGGGTTTATGGCGAAGCGATGGCGATTTTGGCCGGTGACGCCCTTTTGACGGAAGCTTTTCGCCTGCTTGCAGAAGAAGTTGATGTTGATCCCGAGGTTGTGGTTAAATTGGTTTCCGGTCTGGCTCAGGCGGCCGGGCGTGACGGCATGGTTGGCGGTCAGGCGATCGATATTTTGAGCCAGGGGGAAAATGATCAGGGAAACATTGATCAACGGAGTGAACTTCTTGAAACCCTGCATCGTCGCAAAACCGGGGCGATGATTACCGGTTCTCTGCTGGCCGGGGTTGACCTGGCTCAGGGTGATCCCTTTTTGCGGGCGCGATTAACTGAATTCGGTTCTGTTATTGGCCTGGCTTTTCAAGTGGCCGATGATATTCTTGACGAAGTAGGTGAAGAGGAGAATCTGGGTAAAGATATCGGTTCTGATCGGGAGCTGGGAAAATTGACCTTTGTCTCCCTTTTTGGCCTTGAAGAGGCCCGTTTGAGGCTCGCCGATCTGCATCGGCAGGCGCTTTTACTGCTTGAACCTTTAGGTGAAAAAGCCGATAGCCTTAAGGCTTTGGCCGATTATATTGTGGAGCGGGATAGATAATGGAGCGAGTACATATTATCGGGTGCGGGAAATTTGGTTATCGGGCACTTGAATATTATGCCCAAAAAAAGGGCTCTCAAACTCTGGTTCTGGTTGATTCTGATAATGATAATCTGATTTCCGGGCAAAAACTTTTAGCTTCGGCAAACAGACCTTTTTCAACCAGCAGCCTAGATGCGGTGGACTATCTTGTCACTCTTCTCGAAGATTCCGAGGCTCTGCGAAATGACTGGATTATTCCCACGGTACCACTCCATCTGGCTTTCGCAGTTTTGGGCCGAATCAGCCAACGGCAACGGTTACCTTGGACAACCCTGCCTTTACTGCCCAATCTTTTTACTGGAGAGCGGGACGAGATTTACAGCAGTTTAGCTGATTTTCTCTGCCCCTCAGACTGTCCCCAGCCTCGAACCCACTGTTTCCATACCGGAAAAAAACGTGACCCTTCTCTGCTCAATCTTCTGGCCCGCCTTGATTATCGCCTGCCGGGGGAGCAAGGAGTGAAATTGCCCTCTCTGATTCTGCCCAGCACCCAGATTGGCCCCGGGCTTGGGGGTTTTCCCTTGCGGCGTCTGCAACGGATAATCTCTTTTGTCAATGATCGTTGTCCCGAGCCCCTGCTTTTCAGCACGGCCTGTCGTTGTCATGGGGTGACCAATATTTTGATGGCGTCGTAAAAAGTTCCGATATCCTGCGTTGTTTATCGAAATTTTTACTTAGCCATCCCTTTTTTTACGAGTTCAGAAAGGTTTGTAAAGATGAGAAAAGTGAAGGTCGAAGAGGCTGTTGGTCTGGCTATTGCCCACGATATGACTGAAGTCAATGTTGATAAAAAGATTAAACAGGTGGCTTTTAGAAAAAGGCATATTATCAGAGAGAGCGATGTTGAGAAGCTGAAATCACTGGGGCGGGAAAATGTCTTCGTTTTTGATGGAAATGAGGAGGAGGTTCATGAAGATGAGGCCGCTCTGATTATGGCGCCGTTGTTGGCGGGTGAAAATATTGATTACGATAAGGAACCGCGCGAAGGAAAGATCAGTTTTTATGCCGCTATTGATGGGCTTTTTAAACTTGATGCGGAAAAGATTATCGCCATAAATCGGTTGGCGATTCCCTCGCTGCCGACTATCCACAATAACTTTGTCGTAAAAGAAGGAAAACAGGTTGCCGCATTTCGGATTATTCCTCTAACCTGTAAACCGGAGATTGTCGTAGATTGTCGCAAAATTATTCTCGATCAGCCGCAAAAGCGACCAGCCCTAACCATAAAACCCTTTGTTAATCGAAAAGCAGCCCTTATCGTTACTGGTAACGAGGTCTATAGCGGTCGGATTAAGGATAAGTTTACGGCCGTTGTGGAAAAAAAACTGGCCGCTTTCGGGGTTGAATTAGTGGTCAAAACAATTTTGCCGGACGAGCCCGAAAGTATCCGGGAGAAAATTCTCCAATTTTCGCAAATGGCCGATTTTCTGCTTCTCACCGGTGGCACTTCGGTCGACCCCGACGATGCCACTAAAGCGGCAATGCGAAACGCCGGGGTTCAACTTCTTCAGGCCGGTAACCCGATCCAGCCGGGCAATAATTTTACCATCGGCTATCTTGGTGATAAAGCAGTTTGTGCCATTCCGGCCGCGGCCCTCTTCTTTAAAATTACCGCCTTTGACATCTTTCTGCCTCGACTTGTTGCCAATGATCCGATTATGGCCGATGAACTAGCCGCCTTAAGTGTCGGCGGCCTCTGCCATTTCTGTGAAACCTGCCGCTATCCGATCTGCCCCTTTGGTCAATCATTTTGTTAACTATTCAGTTAACCCGCAAATTCAGGGTACACAATCCCGATTTCCTTCGGAGAATCAGGTTGTGTCCCCAGAATTTGCTGAAATACATCAATATAGGGTGCTTCTCTACTTACGCTGAATAGTTAATCATTCTGATTACCCCAGAGTTCCTGCAGGCGTTGGTCGCGGCCGCAGCGGTGGCGGTAGAATTTGTAGCGCAGGGGATTTTTCTTGTGGTAGTTCTGGTGGTACTCTTCGGCCGGATAGAAAGTGCCGGCGGCCGTGATTTCGGTGTAGATGGTCTGGTCTTTGAAATGATTTTTAGTTAGTCTGTTCCGGCTCTCTAAAGCCTCTTTTTCCTGCTCCTGATTGTGATAAAAGATGGCGCTGCGATATTGGCTGCCCCAGTCGCAAAACTGTCGATCTTTGACGGTGGGGTCGATGTTGTGCCAGAAAACTTCAAGCAATTAGCCATAGCTTATTTTTTGCGGATCGTAGATAACCTCTAAGGCTTCCGTATGCCCCGTCCAACCGGCTGAGACCTCTTTGTAGGTGGGTTCCGGTTCGTGGCCGCCGGTGTAGCCGCTAGTTGTCGAAGTGACCCCTTCAAGTTTATCAAAGGGTTTTTCCATGCACCAGAAACAGCCTCCGGCAAAAGTGGCGGTGGCAAGTCTCTTCTCCGCGGCAATAGCATTTGTCGTCATCATCAGCACCATGAATAAAACTGTTAAAATAAATTTCATAGCTAATCCTATTCTAGGAGCCTGTCCGAGAATGCTCTTTTTCCCCATCTCTTCGTTATTTTTTGCCAATAATGCTCGGAATACTAGGTGTATGCCTGTGCTTATTGGCAAAAAATGCCTCGATCTGAGAAAAAATTTCTATTCTCGGACAGGCTCCTGGCAGTTACAAAAGTTTTATCTCCTGGACAATTTTTTCTCCGGCATATGCATAGCGCCAGCCCTGCATTAGAGGGATATTGCAGGTTTTCGGGTCGTCGTTCAGAATAAGTTTTTCTATATCCTTGCGATTTGCGAGCAGGGCCGGGTCGAGGGAGTTGTCGTCGCAGAGATCTGTGATAAAATCAAGAAGTTTACGGCTGTGGTCGGCTAAATGTTGGTTCCGAGGTTTTTGCAGGGAGGCCGGATAGTCTGCCGGGGGGACTTGTAAACCCTCTTTGACCGTTTTCAACAGCGGTTGTCCGTAACGTTGAGCGGCTCTTGGCGAGAGGCCGCAATTTTGTTTGAGCGTGTCGATGTGGTCGGGTTGATTGGTTGAGAGTTTGATCAGTGGTTCATCCGGGATGATATGGCGTCGGGGGCGATCACGGCGACGGGCTTCCTTTTCCCGCCAGGCGGCTAATTCGCGTAAAATGGCCAGTTCATCTCTTTTCAGACGGCCGGAGCCTTTGACCTTGCTGTAGACCTGGTCGATGGGTGGATCTTCATAGATTTGAGGGTCATCATAGATTCTCATCTCCTCTGATATCCAGGCCCGGCGGCTGAGCTCTTCGGCTTTCAGCATAATCTCATCTCTGACTGTCGGCAAAAAGAGGACATCGTTGAGTGCGTATTGGAACTGTTTTGAGCTTAAAGGGCGTTGCAGCCAGTTACTGCGGGTTTCATCCTTTTTTATGATCTCGCCGGTAAATTCACGGCAAGCATTAACCAGAGACAGGCTGGACGATAAGCCGACAAAGCCAGCTGCCAGACGGGTGTCAAAGATATTTTTGGGATAATAGCCGGTAGCGATGCGCAAAATAGTGAGATCTTGTTTGGCATCATGAAAGATTTTTTCGATTGCCGGGTCGGCCAGGAGCCGGCCTAAAGGTTCGAGTTTGCCGTTTAAGGCCGGGATGTCAAGCAGCCAGGCCCGCTTCTGGTCAATGCCGAGCTGCACAATACCAAGGGCTGGATAAAAAGTTCTCTCCCAGACAAATTCCGTATCTATCGCCACGCGGCCCGCCTCGGCTATCTTTACGCAGACCTCTTCCAATGCTTTGTTCGAGTCGATTAGGTTGTTGCTGTTTGTTTCATTTTCGTTCATCTCTTGACATTTCCTTGTCCGGAAGATTATGGTTATCTTAATTAGTTATGTTCTATAGGGGACTTTTTCCAAAATCTCCAGTTGTTTCTTTAAGGAGGATTTTTTGCCGGTTGTAACTTCACCTTCTTTTTTACCCACGACTGCGGCTGAGTGTTCGGCAAGGGGTTGGTCGGAGATTGACATTGTTCTCGTTACCGGGGATGCTTATGTCGACCACCCCTCTTTTGGCGTGGCACTGATCGGTCGCTGGCTTGAAGCTCACGGTTTTCGGGTCGCAATTTTAGCCCAGCCCGATTATCGCCGGGGCGGCGAAGAGTTCAAACGTTTTGGTCGGCCCCGCCTTTTTTTCGGGATTACGGCCGGTAATCTCGATTCAATTGTGGCTAACTATTCCGGTAATGGCAAAATTCGGGATAACGATCCTTTCTCTCCCGATGGTGATCCCTATTTTCCCGGTGAACGCAATAAAAGCAGCCGCCGGCGTCCGGATCGAGCGACAATTGTTTATGCGAACCGGGCTCAGGCCGCCTGGCCGGGGGTGCCGATTGTTCTTGGCGGCCTTGAAGCATCGCTCAGGCGTTTTATTCACTATGACTATCGGCAAGAGAAGTTGCGAACCTCAATCTTAGCCGATGCCAAGGCTGATCTGCTGGTTTATGGCATGGGGGAGAGGGCGGTGCTGGAGATCGCCCGGCGTCTGGCAAATGGCGAAAACCTTGAGGGAATTCCGGGAACCTGTGAATTTCTGCGGCCGGCTACCGGTCAACAACTGTTGGAAAGCGGAAACTCTTCTTGTCTGCCGGGCTGGACGGAGATTGAGGCCGACCGGAAAAAGTTTATGTCGGCTGAATTGAAGATCGATGAACGGGCGCGAATGGGTGGAGAGAGTTCCGAGATTCTTCTTCAGGAACAAAAAAGCGGCTGGATCAAAGAAAATTGCCCGGCGGCCCCCCTGACTCAGGCCGAACTTGATCGGGTTTATGAACTTCCTTTTGTTAGGCGATCTTATCCCCAGACCGGCAACGTACCGGCTTTTTCGATGATTCGTGATTCTCTGACTATTGTTCGGGGTTGCAGCGGTAACTGCTCTTTTTGTGCCTTGACCCGTCACCAGGGGGCACGGGTTGTTAGTCGTTCTCAAGATTCAATTGTGCGTGAAGTTAAAACCGTGGCCGGTCAGGCCGATTTTTCCGGGACAATCAGTGATCTCGGTGGCCCGACCGCCAACCTCTATGCGACCTGCTGTACTAAGCCGACGGCATGTAAACGTTTCGACTGTCTCTATCCTTCCCTTTGCCCTTATTTGCAGATAGATGAAAAAGCTTTTATCTCGCTGCTTGATGCGGTGACAAACGTCAGCCGGGTCAAAAAAGTGCTGGTCTCCTCGGGTTTGCGCTTAGGAGTTCTGCGACGAACCCCGAAACTGTTGGCATGCCTCATTGCTAGGCATCTGCCCGGAGCCATGAAGATCGCTCCGGAGCATAGTGAGCTCGAGATCTTGCGCTTGATGCACAAAAATGATGGGCTTGAACTTAACGATTTTCTTAAAGAGTCCCGGCGGCTGGCGCAAAAGGCAGGAGTTAAAGTTGAATTTACTCCCTACCTGATATCTTCACACCCCGGCTGCACGGTCAAAGATATGCGGCAACTGGCACAGACTATCTCGAAAAATGGTCTTAAAGCGCGCCAGTTTCAGGATTTCACCCCAACTCCGGGGACTCTTTCAACCGCCATGTTCGTAACCGCTCTTGATCGGGACACGCTGACCCCCATCCATGTGCCCAAAGGCGCCTCCGAGCGCCGCCGGCAACGCCGGGAATTGGAAAAAGTCAGCGGTCGCCCGCAGGTGGAAACCCGGCAATATAGTATTAAGCCTAAGTCTAAGCCTGGATCATTGGCTAGGAAATCTCGGGAAAGGGGGCAAAAGAGAGTTCGTCGTAAATAGTAAAAAAGCTGAACCACAAATGGACACAAATGAACACAAATAAAAGCGTAACTATTCAGCGTAATGTAGTCCTCAAACGATCTCGATGCGGGGACATTGCTCCAGGCGGCGGCGCAAGCCTTTATGCCGATCTGAGCTGTGTCCCCCTCGAAGCCGGGCGAAGCCAATGTTCGCACCATTTGTAGTGGCTTTAAGGTTATTACGCTGAATAGTTACATAAAAGCAAACTATTTGGTTTTTGCTTGACCTGATTAGGTTCTATTTATCTTTCTTGTCGTAAATTTTTTCGTACATTTCAGGATAAAGCTTTTTGGCGCAATCGGGGCAGATGCCGTGGCTAAACTCTGCTTCCGAGTGATCACGGATATATGATTCTAATTGGTTCCAGTATCCTTCTATCATCCCTTATTTTTTTGCATGAAGCACAGATTGGCAAAAATCCACTCAATTGTTTCACTTTGGATAAAGCACTTTGCAACTCGGCAATCAGTCTCTCTTTTTCCTCTTCGGCAAATTTCTGTTGAGAGATATCTCTTGCCACATGAACCGTTCCCACTAGATCGCCATTTTCATTAAAGAAAGGGGAGCAGGTAACCAGAAGAGGCTTGCCAATGTGTGGATCATTTATTTCAGATGTGGTAGTTTTGCCACTTTCCATGGCCTCGACGTGTGGGCATCCCGGCCATGGTTCTTTGGTGCCGTGCATAATTTCATAGCAAGGTTGTCCAATCAGTTCTTCGGCATCTTTTCCGGTAAAATCACACAAAGCTTTATTGACCCTGACCATTTTCATCTCTTTGTTAATGACAGTAATAAAATCACTTATCGTATTGAATGTATTACTCCATTGGCGAGAGGCTTGAATTAACTCATCTTGAGTTTTCCGTCGTACAAGAATTTCATGCTCGAGATTTTCATTAAGCACTTCAAGTTCGGCTGTTCGTTGGCCAACTATTTCTTCAAGGTGGATCCTGTGTTCGTGAAGTTCCTGCTCTGCAAGTTTTCGTTTTGTTATATCATCAATAAGTACGATAATCGATTTTGACTCATCATCAAAAACCGGAACCATTTTTATCAATAAATGTTTTCCATGACGAATAATTGGACTGTGTTCCCCGATCTCAATCGTCGAAGTTGTGATTTTATTAAAGCGGTCAATAATGAGGTTTTTTTGTTTAGTCTCAAAATGGTCAAAGAAAGAGGTTGAAATTAACTTATCCTCAGGTATTTTGAAGAAATCGATAGCTACGGAATTTACTGAAACAATCGTGCCTGAAGCTGTTAGGGCGACAAAACCGTCCGCCATGTTTTGCAGGGTTATTTCAAAGTTCTTTTTGGAGGCTAATAATTCTTTGGTAACCTGACGAGCATATACATTTTCAAGGCCGAATATCTTTTGAGAAAGAACTGCTCTATTCTTGTTTTCAGCATATTTAAAAACAGTCAGAATATTCTTTATCATATCTTGCGATGGCCCTTTAGCTATACAAGCATCAGCACCAAAACTTATAAAATCGATCTCCTCCTCTGCGGCTATGGCTGAAAGGATAACTAATAAAACATCATCAAATTCGGGTTTTTTGCGGATGATTTGACAAAGTTTGTCTCCAGTTATATTCGGCATTACCAAATCTATGATCATGATATCCGGTTTAAACTGATCCATGATTTCAATGGCAGCCAATCCATCTTCTGCGGTTTCCAACTCGTAATCTTCTTTTTGGAGCAAGTGAGTTAGAAGCAGTAAGGTGACTGGACAGTTATCGACGATCAGGATTTTTTTTCTCATGGCAGTCTCTTCGGATACCAGAAAAGATTTGAGGTGGTGCGAAAAACACCTCCCTTTTAATCAAGGTGAGGTGTTAGAAATAGTTAAACCATTTGTTGACTCAGGAATAGCCTGCTCTCCGGCAAATTTAAAATCATAATATCATCTTATTGATAAATTATGCAAGCAGTTTTACTATATTTCTTTTGGAATAGCCTGCCTTTTTTTAATTCTTTTCCTGTAAATGTAAGCAAAAAATATACCTTTTTCATTAGAAGAAACGCTCGTGATTCTGATCTGTTTCAACTGAGGTTACGTAATACTCTAATAATACAGAGAATTTAACAGGAAAAGTCAGGTACTATGGTATCTCACTTGGTTTTAAAATCAACACTTTGACTTTTGTTTGATTACGAAATAGTAAATGTCCATTGGTTGTTTGTAACTGTTCAGGTATCCATGATTCGAATATCAAAGATTAAGTTTCAGCGGATAGCCACGAACTTTGCGTCTTGCGGGAGATGAAAAGTTCGTGGCTATCCGCAGAGACGCAAAGGCGCAGAGAAAGGCAAAATAAGATCAGCTTCTAATGAGAGCTTCCCGTTTGATGCGGGCGAGTAGGGGGCCGGCTTTTTTGAGGTTGCCGGAATTGATATTAGTGGTGTCGCAGAGGATGAAACCTTTGAGTCGGTTTCGGTGAAAGTTGAAGCGGCTGTAAGAGTTCTCTTTTTTTTCTTCGATGAAGTGCCAGTCGTTCTCATTGTTTGGAATTTCTCGGTAGGCGGCGCTGATAAAGTCGAGGCCGAAGAGTGAGAAGGCGTTGCAGCTGATGCCGCCGGGATAGTGGTGAGCTAAATGAGAAGTTCCTTTGGTCATGTTGTAACCGGCTACCAGACCCTGTTCTCCGGCTAGCGGCCAGAGCGGCAGCCGGTCGTTTTTTCCTCTGACAAGATCAAATATTTGGGCTGTATCACCGGCGACAAAGAGGTTTTGATCGAGTTCAAGCCGGGAGTTTGCCAGTATGCCGACTTGGGCATTTTGCCAGGGTTGAGGAGCGTTGCTTTGATCTGCGCCCCAGTCGTCACGGCTGATATTACGATTATCAAGAGGACTTGTGGCGTTTACCCCTTTGCCGTAGAGGAGGCCGTCGACCAGGAGTTCCCGGCCGTGGCTGGTGGTAAGTTTAAGTTGATTGTCGGCGGCTAAAGCTGCGGCAATGATATCCTCATTAACATTAATCACAACTTGGTTCTCAGTCAGTCTGGCCGCCGCCAGGCTGGCCGTATAGGGGTCGAGAACTTGAGAAAGGATTCTTTTTGAAGTCGCAAAAAGCTCGACTTTGATATTGTGACGGCGCAGGGCGGCAATTGTTTTCAGGCTCACCAGACCGGCTCCGGCCACAGCCCAGCGGCCGCCGGGCCGCATATTTTTCTTAATTTCCAGGGCATCGGTAAAGGTTCTTAACGTAAAAATGCCGGGCAGGTCAGCCCCGGGGAAGTCAGGTTTTTGCGGCTTTCCGCCGGTGGCAATGAGGATGGTATCAGCGTCGGCTTGGCGGCCATTTTCACATTCTATGGTAAGCTTTTTTCTGTCTACGTTGATGACCCGTTCATTTTGTCGATAATTGAGGCGATTTTTCCGAATAATTTCCTCTCCCCAGGAAAAAAGCCTCTTTTTTGTGATTACCCCCTCCAGATAGTAGGTCAACAAACAGCGGCAGTAGGGCAGCCAAGGTTCGTGCGAGATGATCTCGATCTCATCTTCGGGTTTTAGCCGGGCAATCGTTGACGCGGCGCTTAAGCCGGCATTCCCGGCCCCGATGATCAAGTGTCGTTTTTTCATAATCCCAGAGCCAGGCGTTTTTCAGCAATAATTTCGGCCATTTTTTCGGCTGCCCTGAGTGGATCTTCTTCGACGAAGAAGGCGCCGCCGAAGACCTCTTCGGCGGTTTCGGTGAGGATTTCGGTTACCTGGGCTCCGCCGGCGATTGGCGGCATCGGCCAGAGGTGAACGGAAACCCCGGAGGCGACAAAAAAAGTGCCGATCGAGATCGCTTTTTCAGTCAACCACTCCGGGGCCGAGCCGACTAACGGCAAGTCGTCGATATCAACTCCCAGAGTATCGGCTAAAGCTCCGGCCAAAACCAGCATCCGCGAGCAATCGACGCAAGATCCCATATGGAGGCAGGGAGGGATTTTCAAGGCTTCACAGACTTGCTGCAGACCGGGCCCGGCCGCTTTGGCGGTTTCAATCTGCATGAGACCGGCTTTGGCGGCGGCAATTGCCCAGCAACCGCTGCCGATGACCAGAATATCTTTGGCAATCAGGGCTTTGGCGAGTTCGATATGGTAAAAATCGTGGGTTACTTTGGGGTTGTTGCAGCCGACGATGCCGACAACGCCTTTGATGGCGCCGCTTTTAATCGCATCAAGCAGAGGGTCGGGGGTGCCGCCTAGAGCTTCAAGAATCGCTTCGACCGAAAAACCGACCATCGCCTGACTTGTGACCGCCGGAATCTGAACTTTTTCAGGTTTGCGGTTGACGAAATTCTCAATCGCCATGGTGACGATTTTTTCAGCGCAAGCGTTGGCTTTATCTTCTTCAAACTGAATATGGATAGAGCCGGGAAAGGCGGCCTGGTCACTGGTTGCGACAAAATGAGTGTGGAAACATTGACTCAGTTCGGCCAGAGCCGGGAAGATACATTGAACATCGACACTCATAAGTTCGACCGCACCCGTAATGATGGCCAGCTCTTGTTGCAGTTCATTGCCGGCGATGGGGACGCCGTGGCGCATCAGGATTTCGTTGCCCGAACAGCAGATACCAACGACATTGACTCCTTTGGCCCCTTTTTCCTGGGCTAGTTTCAGCATCTCTTTGCTACTGGCGACTTCAACAATCTTTTCCGAGAGTACCGGTTCGTGACCGTGAATCACAATGTTAACCTGCTCTTTATCAAGAACGCCTAAGTTGGCGGTCGCCTCTCTGATTTTTGGTGTGCCGAAGATCACATCCTGAATCTCGGTGGCGATCAGGGAACCGCCCCAACCATCCCCGATGGCCGCCCGGACGCCCTGGGCAATCAATGATAAGGGGCCGTGATCGACACCGAAATGGGTGCGGTGCATGATATCGACAATCTCGCGGTCGATGCCGCGCGGCAGAATGCCGATAGTTTTGTTGCCTAAAGCGCTTAAATCATCAGCAATCTTTTGCCAACGTTCAAGTCGCTTTATCGGGGCATAGGCTTTAACGAAAGCCAGGCTTTCTTCATCCTGTTTGCCGAAATCATTTAAGGCGATGGTTGCAACTTCCAGAGCGAGCTCTTTAACGTCGCGATTTTCGCTCTCAAGACCAAGCCTTGAGGCGATCGCTTTAAGCTTTTTGGGGTCAGTGATTGTATATTCCTGATTACGGCCCTCGGCGATATCTTTTAAAAGCAGGGCCGGGCGGCGGCCGTGATCGGAGTGGGCGGCGGCTCCGGCGGCGATCATGCGTACCAGATGCCGGGCGACAATTGTATCAGCGTCTGCTCCGCAGGCCCCTTTTTGCGCGCCTTCGCCAAAAGGATCGATCCGGCAGGGGCCCATGGCACAGATCCGGCAACAGAGGCCAAGCTCACCAAAACCGCATTGCGGCTGCTGTTTTTCAAGGCGATCCCAGACCGTCTCAAGTCCCTGGTCGGCAGCCAACTGCAAAATTTCCCGGCTTGCCGGATCAACACTTTTAGTTTTTACTTCTTTGCTGATTTGCATGGTCTTTTCTCCTTAAAGCTATAGCGGGTAACAGCGAACATTGCTTCGCCCTGCTTCGCGCCGGGGTCAAAGCTTGACAACCAGCGGGTCAAGATTTTGCTGTTTCAATCAAACGATTTGCCGCCGGTAATCAAGCATTGACCCCAATCCCGGCAGTTTGCAATTGAGTCAGAACTGTTTGGCGTTTTTCCATACTTTCCTGGTTTACTTCGCGGTAGGTTAGCGCGGCGGTCGGGCAGGCCGTGACGCAGGCCGGAATTTCACGTTCCGGGCAGCGGTCGCATTTGATGATGCGTCGTTGATGATTATTTTGGCTGATAATGCCGAAAGGGCAGACCATTAGACACATCCAGCAACCGATACAGAGATCGCTGTTGCATAAAACAACCCCTCTGGCATCTAAGTGCAGGGCTCCGGTCAAACAGGCGGTCAGACACGGTGCATCCTCACAGTTGCGGCACTGGAGTGGCAGAGAACTTTTGCCGTCACTGGTGACATGAACCCGGTATTGTGGCCGGGGTTCTTCGTTAATGCTTAAAAGTAGGCTTTTGGCGGCTGAGTGTTCAACTGCGCAGGCCAGTTCACAGCTGCGGCAGCCGAGACAGCGTTCAGCTCGTATCAGTAACTCTTTCATGGCGCAAATCCTCCCTTTTTTCTGCTAATTCCTGTTTGACAGCTAAGCCCAGCTCTTCGATGGAGTAGGGTTTTTTGACAAAAGTTCCGGCTCCGATTTTTTGCGCCTCTTTGATCTCTTTGTTTTCGGAATAACCACTGACGATGATGGCTTTTTGTTGAGGCAGGAGATTTCTGCTTTGGGCAAAGGTTTCACGGCCGTTGATGCCGGGATCCATTACCATGTCTAGGATTATCAGGTCGGCGGCCCGCTGTTGCAACCACTTGATGGCCTCCTCTCCTGATGAAACGGTTTCAACCTGATAGTTGAGTTCTTCCAAGATCTGTCGGGCAACTTCTCGTTGCAGGGGCTCGTCATCGACGACTAGAATTTTTTCCAGCTTACCTTTGATTTCAGGCAAAGGGAGTTCCTCCGGTCGAAGGGCTACTTTTTCATCGGTTGCCGGAAAATAGAGGTCAAACGTGCTGCCTTGGCTGTCACTTTGAACCGTGACTCGGCCGCCATGCTCCTGTATGGTATTCCAGACCACGGCCAGGCCTAGGCCGCTGCCGCTTTTACCCTGAATTTTTTTACTGTAGAATGGTTCGAAAATATGTTCGATATCGTTTTCCGAGATTCCGGGGCCGTTGTCTCTGACCCTTAAAATGGTATATTCGTCAGGTGACAGGGAGAGTTTGTTTACGAGAGGATCATTACGTTTTAAAGTGTGGGTCGAAATCTCTATTTCACCTTCATTAACAATTGCTTCGGCGCTGTTGATGATGAGGTTCATAAGACATTTTCTTATATGTATCGGTGAACCGAAGATATTTGGCAGATTTTTAGCGAATTCGGTGGTCAGGGTAAGTTTGGGATTTTCCCGTAAAGTCTTTTCATGTTCAGGAGAGGTTAGGTACTCGTTGATGATCTGGTGCAGATCGGTACTCTCCTTCTTATTGGCTGCTCCACGAGCGATGGTCAGCAGGTCACTGACAACCTCTGCGGCCCGTTGGCCGGATTTCAGGATGGTTTCTAGTGGTCGCCGCAGGTCGCTGTCAGTAGGCAGGCGCATAAGTAACAACTCGGGGTAGGAGGTGACGCCGGAGAGGATGTTGTTGAGATCATGAGCAACGCCGCCGGCGAGCAGCCCGATAGCTTCCATCTTCTGGGCCTGATGGAGCTCTTTTTCGAGGCGGTTTTTTTCTCTGGTAGCCCGGTTTTCATCGGTGTAATCTTGGAACGTGACGAGACCGTGCCGGCCGACGGGAGTGAAATGAAACATGATCTCCCGGATCGAACCATCTTTGCAGGTGACATTCCTGATTCTAGTCTTGGCCTCGAAAGGTTCGCCGGAAGTGACTTTATCAAGCTTTGAAAACCAGGTTTTTTGCAGCTCTTTTCTGTAGTCAACGTCAGGATAGGCTTTTTCCCACCATTTGTCCAAGGTTGGGATGTCGTCTAAAGTATAGCCGAAGATTTCGGTAAATTTACGGTTTAAAAAATCAGTTTTTCCGTCATCTCGGGTAATGCCCATCGGAATATGGGCGTTTTCAATGACACTGAAAAACCGGTTCTCACTCTCTTTGAGGGCTTGTTCGGCCTTAAGACGTTTCTCGATCATGGTGTTGGCGGAGGTTGCCAGTTTGTTGAATTCAATGAAAGAGATCTCTTCCTGGTTGAGCTTGGTCGCTTGGGTTGCGGCGGTTGTAAAAAAATTATCGAAGATAGCAATGTTCTTTTTGATCTTGCCGGTCAGCACACGGGCAATAAAATAGGCGCAGAGCAGGAGAAAGAGGAGGGCCAGAGCTATCTGTATAATTTCTTTTTTGGTCTCTTTTTTTAATTTCATCTGGCTGAGTTTGATCGCTTTTTCAACTTTTTGCAGGTCAATTACAGCCCCGACATACCACTCCCAGTCAGAAATGGCTTGGCTGTAGCTGGTTTCGGTTACGGCTGATCGGTTTTCAGATGCAGGTCGATTACCACTGATAAAACCACCCCCGGAGCGGGCGTTTGCGATGAGTTTTTCTACGGTATTGATTTCTCCCGGGTCTAAAGATTGTGAAGCTTGGGTCTCATTCATCGAATCCAGCAGGTTGCGGCCCTGCCAGGTGCCGAAACGGAGTGAAAAACCGGAGGTTGTTTTGCTGATCTCCATGATCCGGGCTTGGGTCTCTTTTTTTACCGCATTTTCCTCATCTTTGAGATACTTCCCGGTGCCGATGACCCAGTCCAAAGGTTTGAAGTATTTGACATAGGAGATTTTGGGCACCAAAACTCCCGGATGACCCGGTTTGTTCCAGTAGTACGAGCAGAAACCTTCTCCCTTTTTCGAGCGGGCAACGGCAATGATCTCGCGCACCAGATAGGTGCCGTTGCTGTCTTGTAAATCAAGTATATTGATTCCTTCGAGGTCGGGATTATTGCGGTTGACAAGCTCCGTGCCGTCCATATCTTCGGCGAAATAGTACCCTCTTCCCCGATCCCAGGAGATGGAGAAGAGAGCATCATGGATCATGGTTTCAATCACATTAATGGGTTTGTCACTATTTTGCTTGTAGATGTAGGTCGCCATCTTGTGGGCTTCATAGGTTCGGTTTTTGACCTCATTCCGCACTCTTTCTTCAGCCAGTGATTTTTTATAGTGAATAGAGTCAACCAGCTTATCAACTTCATTTTTTATCAGAGTTTTCTGAGATTCTATGGCGTGGATTCGGGTCTCGGTGCTCTCTTTATGAAATTTTTTGAATTCATCGTTGATCAGTAGATGATGGACTCGTAAAAAGTAGCGAGTCCCTAACTTGTTGAAAAAATTAAATAAATTATTATTTTCTTGTTGCAATTCACCCTCGTTTGTGGTACTGTTTAGCTGTAAAAACAATAACTTACGAGGC
>JAYEGS010000006.1:0-5160 GCA_034659215.1 Pseudomonadota bacterium
ATTAAAAGTTGCTCACCCGGCAATGCTCAAAGCCATAACCGCGGCAAAAAACAAAAATGATCGAGATGATGCTAAAGCGATATCTGATTTGCTACGCTGCGATCTTTTACCCTATAAGGATTGAGTCGACCCTTAAGAGATAAATATGATGGCGTAGGAGGAGTTCGGGGTCGAACTCAATCCATTGTTCAAGAGGGCCGACCTTATTATATAGGGTAATGATTTGTTGTGGTTGGTGGGTTTTTACAGCTGGTTTTTTTAGGGTTCAGGGTTTTTCAGTTAGGATTGTCGTTCTTTGGCAAAAAACCATCTTTTTTTATCCTTTTACAGCTTTGTAAGCAATGCTTTTCCACATTTTTGTGGTTAGTTGGTTGTTTTTGGCAACAGAGATCCTGTCTGTTAAAAAAACAGCTTTTAAAAATAACGTAAAGCTATCGGTTTGTTCAAGTCCAAATGGCTGAAATCGTTATCCTGGATTCCATATTTCACAAGCACTGATACTGTACCAAAAGATAAGTTTTCCTTTGCAGTGCGGACAATAAGGATGTCTGTTTCCTTCATCCTTTGGAGAGGATCGCTCTTCTACAAAATAATCAAGCGAGCGTTCAATTGCGGCTCTGATATCATCCAGAGTTAGCGACGATCCCGACCCCATGAATCCGTAGTAGCGGATTTTCATAAATCCGGTTGGCAAAACGTGTTGGAGATATCGCCGGATAAATTCAATAACATCAAGGGTCATTGTTCGCCAACGTTTACTTTTCTGTTTTTTGTAACGAAAGGTTACTGTGCGGTTTTCAAAACTGATAATCCGACTGTCGCTGATGGCCACTTTGAAAACGTAAGGAGCCAAGTATTTCAGGCTTCCTTCACTGCTGCCGACGGCTTGGCAATTCACATTCCAGTCCAGTTTCCAAATGATCGGATTTATCTGATCTAAAAGTCCGGCTTTTTCCATCTCATCCTTAAATTTGGCCCGAAAGATTTCTGACAAGGCTGATACCGGGACATAAAAATCAATACGCGAAGAGTACCAGTTACCACTCTTTTTATCGAAAGCACCGCCGGGAATGATATAGTGAATATGAGGATGATACTCAAGTCGCCGACCCCATGTATGTAAAACTCCGAAAAAACCGGGAGAATCGCCACCAACAAACTTTTCGTCTGTGGAGAGTTTTTTCAGAGACGCTGAAGATGTCGAAAAAAGAGCTGTGTAGCCAAGTCTTTGGTGGCTGCGCAGGAAACGGCGCAGTTGCTCGGGAATCGTAAAGGTTACCATGAAGTGATGACCAGGTAGCTCTCGGTCAAGTTGTTTTCCCAGCCACTGCCGGGTTTTGTGATTCTGTCAGGTTGGACAGTGGCGGTTGCCGCAGGATTTGAAAACGGCTATTGAGCGAGTGCATTTTGAGCAGCCAAAAACGTTTACGCCACAATCTTCAGTCCGGCATCTGATGATGGCCGCGATTACTTTCTTATGGTTAGCGGGGATGTTTTGTTGGAATTTTTCAATGTATTCAGGGCCAAATTGACGAAATATTTCAGCGATGGCTCCCATACTCGACTCCTTTCATGACATTGTTAATGATCGTAAAAGAGTCATCCTGTCCCTTGCTGGTCAAGTGCAGGTAGACCATGGTGGTTTCAAGGTTGCTGTGACCAAGATAACGCTGAACCGCCCTGACATGAACGCCGCCTTCTAGAAGATGGGTCGCATAAGAGTGGCGTAAAGTGTGAATCGAAACTTGGCGTTTGCGGATACTGGCTTTGATCTTTGCTTCCCTAAATGCTCCTTGAACGCTTTCTATAGACATTGGTTTTTCCGAACTAGATCCAAGATTCTGCCCTCGTCCTAAAGCTGGAAAAATCAGTTTCGGATTGCGATGGGTACTCCAGTAAGATCGTAATAACAAGTAGGTGGATTCGGGCAATGGGACATAGCGGTCTTTGGCCCCTTTCCCGCGGTGGACGTGAACAAACTTGCGACCACCATCTATATCTGATATTTGAAGAAACAAGCCCTCTTGCAAACGTAATCCGCAGGAGTAGACCGTCGAAAGATAGGCGTAATTGTGAAATGTGGCGATATTGCCAATAATGAGGTCGACCTCTTCGCAACTCAAGACAGATGGCAGTCGTTTCTCTGTTGGTGCTTTAATGACTTTCAGCAGGTGCCAATCGCGTTGTACGACGTGAAGATAGAATAATTTGATGGCACTGTAGCAAATACGCATGGTGTTGGGCTGCCACTTGTCAACATCCTGGCGATGAATGAAATAGTTTTTGAGTTCATCCTCGGTGATTTGATCCGGATCTTTACCATTATAAAATTCGATCAGTTTGCGTACCTGTCGGGCGTAAGCTTTCTGACTACTCTCAGATTTTCCATTGAGTTTCAGGGCTTCGACGGCTTTGTCATACCAAGGTGTTTTTAGTGTAACCATAATACTACTCCTGTTATTCAGGGTTGAAAAGATGGGAGTGAAGTAGTATTTGGTTGTGTACATTGTAAAGAAGGAAGTTCTTAAGAAGGGAAATTAAAGGGATTTAAAACGTAATGTACTCTTCAAGCTATCTCGATACGGGGACATTGCTCCAGGCGGCGGCTACAAGCCGCTTGCCGGTCTGAGCTGTGTCCCCCTCGAAGCCGGGCGAAGCCAATGTTCGCACCATTTGCTGGGGCCTTAAGGTAATCACGCTGAATAGTTATTTTCAAACTTTCAATTGGTCTCAAGAAAAAAGACAAACTTGAAACTATCGATCCTGCCGCGAGTAGCGGCTTACTTGAACAAAAGCATACAGCCCGACCGCGAATAGCCGCCCGTTTTTTCTGTGCACATCCCGGCGCGGCGGCTGATGCAGGTCGTTCGCTGCTCAACGCGAAAATTCCTTATTGACTATCGTAACCTGATCGGTTACATTATAACCATGATAAAGTCATTCAAACACAAAGGCTTGGAAAAGTTCTTTTTTACCGGCAATAAAAAAGGAATCAAACCAGAGCACGCCACCCGACTCGAAAGAATACTTGACCGCTTGAACGCAGCTGATGATATTCGCGATATGAATTATCCCGGCTCAAACCTACATAAATTGACAGGAGATAAACAAGGTCAACATGCTGTAAATGTTTCAGGTAATTGGAGAGTGTTTTTCGATTTCATCGATGGGCATGCATACGTAGTCGACTATGACGACTACCATTAAAATAAGGAAAATCCCATGACAACAATGACGAGACAGCCAACACACCCTGGAAAAATCCTGAAAGAAGACTACCTTTCTCCTTTATCCATCACCATTACAGAGCTATCATCCATTTTAGGTATATCAAGAAAAACTTTGTCTAAAATAATTAATGGAAGGGGTTCGGTTTCACCTGATTTAGCTCTTCGTTTATCACGCGCATTTGACACTACTCCCGCCCTGTGGTTGAATCTTCAAAAAAATTATGACCTCTGGCTAGCTGAGCATACTTCTACTAAATGGCGCTTAGTCAAACCATTTCCTCAGCAACTCTTACATGCCAATGGGTAAAAAGCCGCAGCGAACGAATAAGGTTAGATTGTGCGAGTGAAGCGAGCCACAATCTGAACCGTTTGTTGTACAAGCCCGACAGTGGCAGCCGTTATGTGTGAAAATACCTTTTGGGGAATTTTACCTGATTACGGCAGGAATGACAAAGTGCTGATTAAGAATTGATCGGTTTAATTGGCGGTTTAATTGGGGTCGACCTAAAAAGCGGCGCGAATTTTTCGGTAAACTGGAAATGCCGTTGCCGCCTTTTAGGTGGCTGATGCAGGTCGTTGGAAAGCCTCAGCAACTGACCTTGAAATTTGCTGATGCACAAGTAATCATATTCTATTGTCATGCTGTAGCGCACAGGGCACTGGTCAATTTTTTTGCTACCACAAGCATATCCACTTTCTCTTTATTTTTAATTTTTTTGTTTCCAATCTTGATTGTGGTGTCATAAAGTGCTATCATGATAAATATGAAAGCAAAACACAGTAAGACTTTAACGGCAATTTTCGCCAGACCTACCAAGGCAAATATCAAATTCAGTGATATTGAATCACTGATAATAGCGCTTGGCGGTGAAGTTCGTGAAGGCGATGGTTCTCGAGTAGCCTTGGAACTTTTCGGCAAAAGAGAATACGCTCACAGGCCGCATCCGGGGAAAGAAGCAAAGAAATACATGGTTGAAAAGATCCGTGAATGGTTGACAAGTATGGAGGTAACACCATGAACAGTATGACCCATAAGGGATATTTTGCAAAAATCAGCTTTGACGAACGGGACAATATCTTTTGGGGCAAGGTTGTCGGCACAAAAGACAGTATTACCTTTGAAGGCGAAACAGTCACCCAACTAACAGAAGATTTCCACAACGCAATTGACCATTATCTTACCGACTGCAAACAAGAAGGGCGAACCCCGGAAAAACCGTATTCCGGTAAACTGACTCTGCGCGTATCTCCTGGCATCCATGCCGAAATAGCCTCTGCCGCTACTAACGCTGGAAAAAGCCTTAACCAGTGGGTAACTGATACCCTAGATCAAGTTGTACATTCGAATTAATCACCTATTTTTGAGCAATTAAAGTATAAATGGAGAACTTAGAATTATGACTATAAACCCGGCTTTGATTGGACCTTGTGGCCTTTACTGTGGAGTCTGTGCCATTTACATCGCACGCCGTGATAATAATCATAAGTTAAAAGAGCGGCTGGTGAATCTCTATAAAGGTGGAATCCCTGGAAAAGGTACTCTTCCAGGAAGTGAAAATTTATCAACTGAAGATATTAGATGTGATGGCTGTTTATCCAATGACGTATTTATGTATTGCCAAAGTTGTGAGATCAAGGATTGCACAAAAGAAAAGGGTTATGCCGGCTGTCATCAATGCAATG
Source organism: Pseudomonadota bacterium (assembly GCA_034659215.1). Classification (GTDB taxonomy): domain Bacteria; phylum Desulfobacterota; class Anaeroferrophillalia; order Anaeroferrophillales; family Tharpellaceae; genus Tharpella. Next base: position 4,914 of record JAYEGS010000006.1, read on the forward strand.
AATTTCCTTGTCATTATATTGAAGATTTCTCCATGACAGTCGGAAAAGAAGTCATTTTACGAGCTATTCCATATTGGCGAGAAGTCGGCACAGAAAAATTTATTGAAGATGAAGAGGCCCGCTATATTTGTCCTGAATGCGGCAACATTGTTTTTCGAGGTGTCGTAAAATGCAATAAATGTAAAGTTCAACTGAGCTTGGATTAGATATCTTTGAATCGTTCACAGGTCAGATATCGGAACTTTCT
>JAYEGS010000006.1:5260-6820 GCA_034659215.1 Pseudomonadota bacterium
GCTATATTTGTCCTGAATGCGGCAACATTGTTTTTCGAGGTGTCGTAAAATGCAATAAATGTAAAGTTCAACTGAGCTTGGATTAGATATCTTTGAATCGTTCACAGGTCAGATATCGGAACTTTCTACGACGCCATCATCTCTGTTTCGAAGGATGGATAAATTCGGACAATTGAGCCAGGCCGTCGACGATCCGCGGTGCGGGCCGATCGACCATGTCGGAATCAATAACATAGATCTGCCCCTGACGAACAGCCGGAATCGAACGCCAACGCTGCCAACTTGCACGAAAACGCTGGTAGTTGGTATTGGGTGACATTGAAGATATAATTATAACTTCGGGAGCATCGACGATGACCCGTTCAATTGAGTAGCGGGGATAACGCACCGGGTTATCAACGGTGACCAGAATACCACCGGCCCGGCGGATGAGGTCAGCCGCAAAAGTTTGCTGGTTGACCGAGACAATCGGATCAATCCCAACCTGGTAAAAGACCCGCTTTTTGGGGAACCGGGCCACCCGGCGCTCAACCGCAGCCACCTTCTTTTTCATCTCGATAATGACTTTCTGGGCTTGGGGCAGGGTTCCGGTAATCTCGCCGAGGTTACTAATCGAGCGATAGATGGTATTGAGATCAACCGGCCTGATCCGATAGACGGGAATCGAAAAATTTTTGAGCGCGGCATTGGTTTTCTCATCCTGACGCTCACTGCCGACAATTACCAGATCCGGTTCCAGAGCCAGAATCTTTTCCAAACTCGGGTTTATGAACGTGCCGACCCGAGGTTTTTTCCGCGCCGCCTTAGGATAAGTAGCAAAATCGGTAACCCCGACAATCCGCTGATCAAGCCCCAAAGCAAAAAGAATCTCAGCCAGACTCGGCGTCAGCGGCAAAATCCGCTGGACGCGATCCGGAATCTCGACCGTAGTGCCGCTTTCATCAACAACCGTCAAGGCTGAAGCAACAACCGGCAACAGGGAAATGGAAATCAGTATAATCAGAATATGACGCAAAATAGATCTCATAAGGAAAATGTAAAAATCATACAATAGCTGGCGAAGTAAAATGTTCAGATGCGAGGTGCCCAAAACCTGAGGAATGAGGCGTACATAAAGTACGCCGCAGTGACGAAGGTTGCAGGGGAACGAAGCAGCTGGACATTTTACGAAGCCAGCAGGTGGACGATTGAAAGGCCGGCACAATACTGGCCCGGGAAAACCGCGTGCAGACGACCGAGCAGGGAGCGCACCTGCAGAGGGCCTTCATGGCCCGGCGTACCGCTTTCCTTGATTCGGGCACAGGTATAATCTAAGGCCAGAAACTCCCGTTCACTCTTACATAAAGAGACCAGATGAACAATGCCTAAACGTTTTTGGGCTCGTGGCACAACCCGGTCGACCATGGCCGCGAGATCAGAGGCCTGAAAAAATTCACTGTCAAGCTCGGTCAACAGTTGTTCCAGTTCTTCTCGCCCGGTAGCCGGAGTAAATCGTTTTTGCAAAAGCCGGTACTCTTTTTTGCCGATCACCAAAGCAACAACCCCGGCCGACGGCAGGTC
>JAYEGS010000007.1:0-6808 GCA_034659215.1 Pseudomonadota bacterium
AGAAATCAACAAAATCTGTTGACAGATGCAAAGGCACAAAGTAATAACCAAAAGCTTTGTGCCTTTTTACTTTCGTAAATAGTGCGAACACCGCTTCGCTCCCTATAGCCGGAGTCAGAATTAAAGCTCTGCCCCCACTTCGAGACAGCTTGAAACAACACCCTTAAATAGTAAGGAAACCAAAAGAATGCTGAAAGGATTTCAAAGAAAATATCTGCGGGGTCTGGCCCACGCTTACAAACCGGTAGTTTTGATTGGTCAGAAAGGGATCAGTGAAAGTTTATCCGAATCTTTCGAAGATGCTCTCAACAGTCATGAACTGATCAAAGTAAAATTCGTTGATTTCAAGGAGAAAGAACAGAAAAAAGAGCTGATCGCAGAACTTGAAAAGGCAGCAAACTGCGAGATGGTCGGCATGACCGGTCATATCGCTATCTTTTTTCGTCAGAACCGGGATCCCGAAAAACGTAAAATATCTATACCTGAGGAGAAAAAGTAGAGCATGAGTGTGGAAGCTAATAAGATCATCTACTCGATGATGCGCGTCAGTAAACAGTACGACAACAAACCGGTACTTAAAGATATCAGCCTCTCCTATTTTTACGGGGCCAAAATAGGGGTTTTAGGCCTTAATGGCTCCGGTAAATCGACCCTTTTAAGAATTTTAGCCGGAGTCGAAACTGAATTTAATGGTGAAACCACAATTGCCCCGGGACTTGAAGTCGGCCTGCTCGAACAGGAGCCGCTACTCGACAACTCCCTGACCGTGCGCCAGATTGTTGAACAGGGAGTCCAGGAGACGGTTGATCTGCTGGACGAATACAATAAAATCAATGAGCAGTTTGCCGAACCGATGTCGGATGACGAGATGGAAAAACTGATTGCCCGGCAAGGCGTGGTGCAGGAAAAACTTGATGCCACGGATGCCTGGGATCTTGATGCTCGTCTCGATATGGCGATGGAGGCGCTGCGCTGTCCGCCTGCCGATTCCCCGGTCGACATCCTCTCCGGCGGCGAACGCCGCCGGGTGGCCCTCTGCCGGCTGTTACTAAAAAAACCCGATATTCTTTTACTTGATGAACCAACCAACCATCTCGATGCCGAAACCGTGGCCTGGCTTGAGCAGCATCTGCAACGCTACGAGGGTACGGTTATCGCAGTCACCCATGACCGCTATTTTCTTGACAATGTTGCGGGTTGGATTCTCGAACTCGACCGCGGTCACGGCATTCCTTGGAAAGGCAACTACTCCTCCTGGCTTGAGCAGAAAGAGAAACGTCTCGCCCAGGAAGAGAAAGTGGAGTCTAGCCGGCGCAAGACCTTGCAGCATGAGTTAGAGTGGATTCGAATGACTCCCAAGGCTCGCCACAGCAAGTCAAAATCCAGGATCAAAGCCTATGAGGAGCTCTTGGGCAACGAGGGTGAAAAACGGGGTCGCGACCTTGAGATCTATATCCCGGCCGGCCCACGCCTGGGTAAAGTGGTAATTGAGAGCACCGACCTGAGTAAAGCCTTTGATGATAAACTTCTTTTTGAAAATTTAACTTTCGCCTTGCCCCCCGGCGGTATTGTCGGGGTTATCGGCCCCAACGGAGCCGGTAAAACCACGCTTTTCAAAATGATCACCGGCCAGGAAACCCCGGACAGCGGTTCGATCCACCTGGGAGAGAGTGTTAAACTCGCTTTTGTCGACCAGAATCGTGACACCTTAAATCCGGAAGAGACCATCTGGCAAGCGATCTCGGAAGGCCAGGAAACCCTGATGCTCGGTAACCGGGAGATAAATTCCAGAGCTTATGTCGGGCGCTTTAATTTCTCCGGCTCCGATCAACAGAAAAAAGTCAGCCAAATCTCGGGGGGTCAGAGAAACCGTGTCCATCTCGCCCGCATGCTCAAATCGGGAGCCAATGTCATCCTGCTCGATGAACCAACCAACGATCTCGATGTCAACACCTTAAGAGCTCTGGAAGAGGCGCTGGAAAATTTCGCCGGCTGTGCCGTCATTATCAGCCATGACCGCTGGTTCCTGGATCGGATTGCCACCCACATCCTGGCCTTTGAGGGAGATAGTAAAGTTGTCTGGTTTGATGGCAACTACTCCGAATATGAAGCTGATCGCAAATCCCGTCTCGGAGCCGCTGCCAACCAGCCGCAACGCATTAAATACCGCCATTTGACGAGAAAATAACCTTTTCAAGGAGATAAAATTGAAGATTGGTTTTACAGGTACGGAGTTACCGGAAGGCAAAGTTAAATTCAACGACAAATGCCTGATAGCTCTGGAAAAAAAAGATAAACCGAAAAAAGTCACACCTTTTTTCGCCGAATTTATCTGCGACGAGCTGGTTCATGTTGAAGCCATCATCATTCCGGCTGACAATATCCTCGACCTTCTCATCTTTGATCTTGAAAAGATTGAAACCCGACTCTCCCGCTCCGACAGTGAAGAGGAGAAAAGTTTGCTGCAAAAGGCTCTGCAAAAGCTGGAAGAGGAGATCCCTTTATGCGATCAAGGCTTTAACAAAGATGAAGCAGCCATAATCTTAAGTGCAGACCCCTACAGCCTCAAACCCGTAATCCAGATCAGTGGCGATGAAGACAGTGACGAACTTATCGCCAAAGTCCTCGAAAAAACAGACTACATGTTTTTTTATACCACCGGCCCCTCCGAATCCCACGCCTGGTTGATAAAAAAAGGCTCCGACATCATTACCTGCGCAGCCAAGATCCATTCCGACCTGGCTCGGGGTTTTATTAAGGGCGACATTGTCAACTTCGACGATTACCTTAATTGTCACAACTTTAACGAGTGCAAAAGCAAAGGTATCGCTAAAGTCGTAGATCGGGATTATATTGTTGAACCGAATGAAATTATAGAGATACGCTTCAACGTCTAAAAAGATCATATCGGAAGCCGGATCAACGCTCGGGCAAGCTTGAATCCGGAATGAAAAACGTTAGTATTTGAAAAAAAGAAAAATAATTTTCAAAAAAACAACTTTTTATGAGAGAATTCCCTTGCATTATCATTAGAAGTACGCTAGTAGTCCCCCATTCGATCCAGCAGGCTTCTCCAGATGTTGGTAATTAACAACGCCATTATGAATGGCACACTATGCAAGAGGATGTTATGTCAGAGCAAGTTGAAGGTACGGTAAAATGGTTTAATGATGAAAAAGGTTTTGGCTTTATCGAGCAGGAAGGCGGGAGTGACGTTTTCGTTCACTTCAGCGCTATTAATGGCTCAGGCGGTCGCAAAACTCTCCACGAAGGCCAGAAAGTCACGATGGAAGTGACTCAAGGTCAAAAAGGCCCTCAGGCTGAGAATGTTACCCCCCTTTAAGTAACAACAAACGGCACGATCACCACTGATCGTGCCGTTTGATTTTCATCCTTCCAGATAAGCCCCCCTCATTAAACAAGATGCTCCATCGCACAATCTACCGGCTCTCGCAGTCTCCCTTACTCTTATCATCTTCTATCTCCCGCAGAAACTCCCCGTAATGCTCATCCATGCATTCAGGACACAGGCTGTGACTGAACACGGCCTCAGAACGCTCAGTAATATACCGTTCAATCTGCTGCCAATACCCCTTATCATCACGAATTTTCTTGCAAAAAGAACAGACAGGCAGGAAACCTGAAAGTTTTTTCACCTCGTCCAGAGCCTCCTCCAACTCCAGTTTCTGTCTCCTCAAGGTAACATGTGTGTTTACCCGGGCCAACACCTCATCCAGCTTAAACGGTTTAGTAATATAATCCACACCACCAGCTTCAAAACCGGCCATCTTATCTTTGACACTGCCGAGAGCGGTCATGAAGATAACCGGAATATCGGGAATCGCTTGGTTTTCCTTAATCCGTATACAGGTCTCAAAGCCGTCCATGTCCGGCATCATTACATCGAGCAGAATAATATCCGGCAATGTATGTTGCAGCATCTCCAGGGTATTCTTACCGCTTTCATGAATCCGGACATCGAACTCTTGATTGTAGAGAAAAGCGGACAATACTTTAAGGTTGGCAGGTTGGTCATCAACCAGAAGAATCATATCCTGTTTCGTATTATCTGCTTTATTCACGACTTAGGACTCGCTTATAGCTGTCAAGTTTATGAACTCACTGCAAACACCTTAACTTTTTTTCTTACCATTTGCAAGTACAATCCATTAAAATATTCACCTAAGAGCTATTTACTTTGTCGTTTCAATAGGTTATAGACAGCTTTCTCAACAACAACCTTTTTCTCAACAACAACCTTTTTTCGTAAAACTTGATTTAGCAATGAATAAATATACGATCGGCCTCATTTCAGATACGCACGGTTTACTGCGCCAAGATGCTTTTGACTTCCTTAAAGGATCTGATGCTATCATCCATGCCGGAGATATCTGCGATAACAACATTATCACCCAACTTTCCACAATCGCCCCGGTTCACGCCGTCCATGGCAATATGGATAGTAAAGCCACATATCCGGCCAGCGACCTGCGAACAATCTGCGGCCATACCTTTTATATCCTTCACGACCTTGAACTGCTTGATCTTGACCCAGCGGCTGCCGGTATTGAGATTATTGTCTTTGGTCACACCCACCAACCGGAGAATTTTCTGCGTGACTCCGTCATATATATCAATCCCGGCAGTGCCGGCCCGAGACGCATAGGTCGGCCTATTTCATTAGCCAAACTCCACATTAAAAATGACTGCCTGATCCCGGAGTTCACTGAACTCTCTTTCTGAACCCGACAAATATTGTTGTTGACATTTCAGCTACCGACCGCTATTTATAATTTATACATTATTTTATTGACGTCAAAAATCGCCGCTAAAAATCTTCAATAAAGTCGCCGAAAAATGTATCTTATCAAATATCTACATCAATTTACAGCAAAGTAATCTCCGGTTAAAATACCACCTCATCTAACAACAGATTATTTCTTTTTTTGAGACTTCTTGTGAAATTTCACCTAAAACAGTAACAATGCCCCCTCTTTAAACATAAATGATTACAGTCGACAGGCGACGGTAAACAACCCTATTTCAACCAAACTTAAGGAGGAACAATTATGAAGTCCAGATGGTTTGCAGCGTTAATTACGGCGTGTGTTTTGGCTTTGGCTTTTATCAGCCCGGCAGCGGCAAAACCGATCTACAAGTTTGGCGGCGGCCCGGCCGGTGGTACTTTTCAGTTTATGGCTGGTGGTATCAGTACGTATGGCCCGGTAAAGGCGATCAAAGAGTACAAAGTGCTGGCTGGAGCTTCAGCCGGATCGGTGGAAAACCTGCGCTCGGTTAATTCCGGCAAATATGCCATGGGAGTAGTCTATTCCGGCCATGTTTACATGGGACTTAACGGGATGATGAAGAACGACCCCAAAAAATATGAAGATGTTCTCGGAGTAGCCTATTTCTATGGAGCTCCAGCCCAATTGATTGTCCGGGCTGGTTCAGGCATCAAGAGTTGCAAAGATCTGATTGGCAAAAAAGTCGGCGTCGGCAATGCCGGATCCGGGGCTTTTGCTAATTGCGAAATGTTTTTTTCGGCCCTGGGGATCTGGGATAAGGTCGAGCGCAATGCCATGGGCTACAACGATGCAGCTACCGCCTTCGGTAACAACCAGCTTGACGCCTTCTGGCTCTTTACCGCCTTCCCCAGCGGTGCAGTGATCATGGCAGCCCAGACCAATGATATTGCCATGGTTGATCTACAGGCTGACGCAGACAGTATCGATTTCTTTGCTAAATATCCCTATTTCTCAAAATTGACGGTACCCGCCGACACCTACAAAGGGGTAACCACAGCAACCCCGTCATTCCAGGATTCAGCGCTCTGGGTGGCGAACTCCAAAGTTCCCGCAGATGTAATTTACACCCTGCTCTCCAAGATCTTTACGGATGAAGGGCTGGCTCATATGCGCAACGTGAAAAAAACGGCCAAAGCTATGAGTGTCAAGGACGGAATCAAGGGTATCGTTACGCCTCTCCATCCCGGAGCGATCAAATTCTGGAAAGAAAAAGGAGTTCTTAAATAAGTGTAACTATACAGCTAACTCGCAAATTTAGGGGACACAATCCCGATTTCCTTCGGAGAATCGGGTTATGTCCCCAAATTTTGCTGAAATACATCAATAATTGAAACAGAACTTGGGCTGCGGGCAAGGCTCACGTTTAGAAGGATTTAGCGGTGATTGGAAAACTTAGTAAATATGAGAGAACGGCATTAGCCGTTCTCTCCGTCTTTCTGGTTCTCTTCTACTCCTATTCGGCCGTCCTTAGACCGATGGCCACCCAATATCACCGGGGTATTTATGTAATTATCACTTACGTCCTGGTGTTTCTCCTCTACAAATCAAAATCACCGTTTTTTCGACTGCTTGACTACCTGCTGATGGTTGCCAGTATCACCTGCATCGGCTACTGGATGTACAATTTCGAGTTAATAAACTACCGTACCGGAGCTGAAACCCCAATGGATATCGGAGTTGCGGTGGTTGGTGTGCTGATCGGTATTGAAGTAGCCCGCCGGGTCTTGGGTTATGCCTTTGTCGCTATCAGCATCCTGATGCTCATCTATGGCGTATATGGCGCCTATGTCCCGGATATGTTTGCCCACCCTGGTGAACCGTTCCATTACCTGTGTGTCACCATCTACTATAAAAGTGACGGTGTTTTCGGAATCATGGCCAACGTCCTGGCCACCTATGTCCTCCTCTTTGTTTTGTTTGGCGCTTTTCTGCTCAAATGCGGAGCCCAGAAATTCTTTATTGATTTCCCTCTGGCTACGGTTGGCCACAAAGTCGGTGGC
>JAYEGS010000008.1:0-6798 GCA_034659215.1 Pseudomonadota bacterium
TTTTCAGGCCGGCACGTCGTTACCCTTTGCAGTAAATAATCCATATAGAATATGGTTGAACTGGTCGCCTGCCGTCGCAAGATTGCAGGCGCTCTTTTTTATTACAGGTGTGATTATTGTGGTCATAACGCCAAGTCACACATGACTATCGATAAAGATTTAAAAAGGTGAAAAGAAAATGAGTACTGAGCTAAACAAAATTCGCAACATCGGAATCAGCGCCCATATCGACTCGGGCAAAACCACACTGACTGAAAGAATCCTGTTCTACACCCAGAGAATTCACGCAATCCACGATGTCAAAGGTAAAGATGGCGTCGGCGCGACCATGGACTCGATGGAGCTTGAAAAAGAGCGAGGCATCACCATCGCCTCGGCTGCAACTTTCTGCGAGTGGGACAATAATGAAATCAACATCATCGACACGCCGGGCCATGTCGATTTCACGATTGAAGTTGAACGTTCTCTAAGAGTTTTGGATGGTGCCATTCTGGTTTTATGTTCGGTCGGCGGGGTTCAATCTCAGTCGATTACGGTTGACCAGCAGATGAAACGCTACAAAGTTCCCTGTATCGCCTTTGTCAATAAATGTGACCGCAGCGGCGCTAATCCGGAAAGGGTTGCCGATCAATTAAGAGAAAAACTGGGTCACAACGCAGTCTTGATGCAGCTTCCGATCGGCCTTGAGGCTGAACATGAAGGGGTTGTTGATCTGGCTTCGATGAAAGCGATCTACTTTGATGGTGACAACGGCGAAGTCTTAAGGGTTGAAGAGATTCCGGCTGAACTCAAAGAAAAAGCCGAACTGAAACGGGAAGAACTTCTCGAAGAGGCCTCCAACTACTGTGACGTTCTCGCCGATGCCTTCCTTGAAGAACAAGAGATCAGCGCTGAAATGATTTTAAGTGCCATGCGTAAAGGGGTTTTGACCCGGGCCGTCACTCCCGTATATATGGGTTCAGCCTACAAAAACAAAGGGGTGCAACCCCTGCTCGACGCCTGTATTCAATTACTGCCGGATCCTTCCGAAGTCAGCAATATCGCCCTCGATCTTGACAATGAGGAAGCAGAAATTGTGCTGGGAAATTCAAGCAGCGAGCAAACCGTCGCCCTGGCTTTTAAACTTGAAGATGGTCAATACGGCCAGCTCACCTATATCAGAGTTTATCAGGGCACGATCACCAAAGGCGATACCCTGTTCAATACTCGGAGCGGCAAAAAGCTGAAAATCGGCCGACTGGTGCGCATGCATGCAGACCAGATGGAAGATATCAACTCGATTGAGGCCGGCTATATCGGGGCCCTGTTCGGCATCGACTGCGCCTCGGGAGACACCTTTGCCGACCCTAAGTTAAACTATTCGATGACCTCAATGTTTGTCCCCAATCCGGTCATCTCACTGGCGATCATCCCCAAAGACAACAAGGCTCAGATCAACATGTCCAAGGCCTTGAACCGGTTCTCCAAAGAGGATCCGACTTTCCGGACGTTTGTCGATGATGAAACCAATGAGACCATTATTGAAGGCATGGGCGAATTGCACCTGGAAGTCTACGTTGAACGCATGCGCCGCGAATACAGTGCCGAAGTCACCACCGGACAACCCCGGGTCGCCTACCGCGAAACCATTACAAGGCGAGCCGATTTCAACTACACCCACAAAAAACAGACTGGTGGTTCCGGTCAGTACGGCCGCGTTGCCGGTTATATGGAGCCTTACAGTGAAGGTGAATTTGAGTTTATCAATAAGATTACGGGTGGCTCAATTCCGACCCAGTTTATCTCATCCTGTGAGAAAGGCTTCAAAGCCGGCCTCGTAAAAGGCGCCTTGATGGAATTTCCGGTCACCGGGATTCGCGTCGAGATCAATGATGGTGCGGCCCATTCGGTCGACTCCTCGGAGATGGCGTTTCAGGCCGCAGCTCGCGGGGCCTTTCAAGAGGCTTACAAGAAGGCTAAACCGGTTATCCATGAACCGATCATGAAAGTGGTTATCGAAACCCCGACCGAATTCCAGGGCACGGTAATGGGAACTATCAACCAGCGTCGCGGAACTATCCTCGGAGCTCAGGAAGAGGGCCCCATGTGTGTTGTCGAAAGCCAGGTTCCATTGGCTGAAATGTTCGGCTACTCAACCATTTTACGTTCCAGTACTCAGGGTAAAGCTCAGTTTACCATGGAGTTCGCCAACTACCGTCAGGTGCCGCAGAGTATCACTGAAGAGCTCCAGAAGAAAAAAGCTGAAGAGGGCAAAGGCGCCGCTTAATGAATGTGCAAAATCGAACCGCCCAGGTAATCTACCTTAAAGAGAGGAATTTTATAATGTTAAAAAAAGATTTAATGATGCGTAACCCCTTACGCTCCGTCAGTGACGAAAATGGTTACATCTTACCGGAAGGCGGTTTAGGAGCCGTCGTCGCCCGGGCCGGAGTCGGCAAAACCGCCCTGTTGGTACAGCTCGCCTTGAACTCACTTCTCAAAGGTGACAACGCCCTTCATATCAGCCTCGGAGACCCGGTAAGAAAGGTCAGCCTCTGGTATAAAGAGGTATTCAACAATATCGGCGTCCAGTACAAGATCGACAAAATCGACGATCTCTGGAACGAACTCCTCCCCCAACGCTTTATTATGACGTTCAATATTGACGGTTTCAGCGTTCCGCGCCTTGATGAACGCCTGACCGAGCTGGCTGATCAGGACATTTTCCACCCCCAGATGATCTTAATTGATGGCCTGCCTTTCAATAATCAGATGAAACGCACCGATCTCCATGCGTTGAAAGAGCTCTCTGAAAAATTTAAATCACACATCTGGTTTACCGTCCGCAGCCACCGCCACGAAGAACCCGACAGTGAGGGCATGCCGGTTCAGATAGCCGAGTTCGCTGACCTTCTTGATGTTGTGATTAAACTTGAGCCCCAGGACAATGAAATCCAACTCAATGTCTTAAAAGGCAGCGGTGCCATCTCGGCCCAAGATCTCGCACTTGACCCGGCCACCATGCTGATCAAAGAGTAACGAAGCGACTAAAAATTGTTACAACACCAAAAAAGACGGATAATATCCGTCTTTTTTGCGTTATACGGTCATATTTTTCTTGAATTCCGTCTCCAGATATGACAAGTTTAACACCGAACCTTAAATTTATTACATTTAACTACTTGGAGTTGTGTCATCATGAGACGTGTTGCCGACATCATGACCCGTGATATATTCCCCTTAAAATCCAATCAAACCCTCAATGTTGTGCGTTTACTCATGCGCACTGTACGAGTCCGCCATGTCCCGATACTAGATGATGATGAGCGGTTTGTCGGGCTCTTAAGCCATCGCGACCTCCTGGCCCACTCAATTTCAAAGCTGGCTAATATCGACCCCTTGGAACAAAGTGAACTTGATCGCCACATCCCGATCAAGGATGTTATGCGCACCGATATCTCTACAACCACGGCGACAACGGATCTCAAGGAGGCAATCAGCAGCATGCTGGAGAATAAATTCGGTTGCCTGCCGGTACTTAATGACCAACGTCACTTAGTCGGCATTATCACGGATGAGGATATCATCAGACTGGCAATAAAACTGCTGGAAAAAGAGGCCGAACCACAACTGGTTTCAGTATAAGATCGGGAGGGATTGACAAACAACTTATTCGTTAATAGATTGACCTCAACTTTAAGCAATTGTAAGTAGAAATAAAAAAATTGGAGAACGTACTATGCAAAGCGTAAGCCTGCAAAGCAACAGAGAGAAAACCGCCGTTAATGAATTTATCTACAGCGTTTACAACTGGATGGCAGTAGGTCTGGCCCTGACCGGTTTTGTCGCCTATTTCGTGGCTAACAGCCCAAGCATGCTGAATCTTATCGTCGGTAACAAGCTGGTCTTTTACGGACTTATCTTCGGTGAGTTAGGACTGGTTTTCACGCTGGCAGCAAGAATCGAAAAGCTGCAAAGGAGTACGGCGGTAGCCCTGTACATCCTCTATGCCGTGCTTAACGGTGCCACTCTGTCAGTAATTTTCATGATTTATGCCAGTTCAACCATTACCTCAACCTTTTTCATCTGCTCCGGCACCTTCATTGTCAGCAGCGCCTACGGCATGCTGACCAAAAAGGATCTAACCTCAATGGGAAGTTTCCTCTTCATGGGGTTAATCGGCATTATCATCGCCTCCGTGGTCAACATGTTTGTCCAGAGTTCACAGATGAGCATGATGATCAGCTATATCGGGGTTCTGGTTTTTGTCGGCTTGACGGTCTACGACACCCAGCGTCTGAAACAGCTGGCCCACACCCAGGGCGCGAACGGAAAAGGTGCCATTATGGGTGCTTTAACCCTCTATCTTGACTTCATTAACCTCTTTTTGATGATGTTACGCATCGTCGGCGGCGGCAGAGATTGATAGCTTCGTAAAATGTCCACCTACTTCGCACCCCAAGAGTACTTCCTCGCTAACGCTCACGGCGTTGCCTGGAAACCTTCATCACTGCGGCGTACTACTCGTACGCCTCATTCTTCAGGTTCCCGGCGCCTCGTATCTGAACATTTTACTTTGCCATCCCGAAATTACTCCTTGCCGGATCAACCAGAGCCGCCTCGCGAAAAGCAGTTTCGCGCAGGCGGCAGCTGTCACAAAGACCACATGGCCGCCCGGCTGAATCGGGATCGTAACAACTTATCGTCATTCCGTAATCAACCCCAAGACTCACTCCCCACCTGATAATCTCACTTTTTTTAAGCTCCATCAACGGTGCCTGCAAACGGAAATAGTCGGGATTTTGTACACCCTGACGAGTGCCTAAGTTTATCGAGTGCTGCATAGCGGCCAAATATTCCGGTCGGCAATCGGGATAACCACTGTAATCAAGCGCATTAACCCCAATAAAGATATCACGAGCCCCGACAACCTCCGCCCAGGAAGCAGCATATGCGATAAATATTGTATTACGGGCAGGAACATAGGTAACCGGAATAACCTCATCAACACTCAGACTCTCCCCTTCTTTGGGAACCTCTATCGCCCTGTCGGTCAGGGCCGAACCACCAATCAACCCCATATCAAGATTAAGTACCAGGTGTTCACGGGCTCCAAAGAAAGCAGCCAGACGCCGGGCCTTATCAACCTCAACCTCCTGCCGCTGACCATAACAAAAACTCAGGCAATAAAGAGCAAAACCCTGCTCCCTGACAATCGCCGCAACCGTCGCCGAATCGAGCCCCCCGCTTAAAAGTACAACCGCTTTTTTTTCATCTGACATAATTTAAAACCTGTTTGGCCTTGATTTTTTAATCAATGTGGTGAGAACAAATGACAAAAACACATCTAAATTTATAAGGTATTTTTACCCGCCAATATTTTGTCTCTTTTTTGTATAAAATTAATTCAATCCCCTTTTTTTTCATAATCGCAAGAATTGAAGACTTATTCCGCATCCTCCCCACCCTTTGTTATACCTTGCGGGCTTAGTTGTTCGCAATAAGTCTGATTTCCAAGTGGCAATCTAAAGCATCTGCATATTTTTTTAATGTAGCAATAGAGGGTGAATGTTTTCCGCTACTTAAAGAGGACTCCAGCCTAGGAGCCTGTCCGAGAATAGGATTTTTTTCTCAGATCAAGGCATGCGAAGAAAATTACCGCAGGCATACATTAAGTATTCCGAGGATAATTTTCTGAGCATAACGCAGATATGGGGAAAAAAGACGTTCTCGGACAGGCTCCTAGTGATTGCTGGCGCTTTTGTACCCATACGTTCTGCTATTTCAGCTTGGCTTATGCCAGTTTTTTGTCGTGCATTTAATAAGTCTCGAAGTAAAGAAAACTCAGGTTCCAAAGCATCATATATGACTTGTACAGTTTTGTTTTTTAACGCTTTTTCTTTTAATTCAGAATGTTTCATCTTCCATCACCTCGCTCATTCTTAATTTGGCTATTTTAAGCTCTTTTCTGGGTGTTTTTTGAGATTTCTTGATAAATGAGTGGAGCATAATGATCTTCTTGCCTATTTTCGTGCAGAAGAAAACCCTTGCTATGCAGTTTTGCTGTAGTTTGTTTGTTGATTATTAGCGACTTCAATTGTGTTATGTTGAACTCCTCGTAACATTAAAGGCCTATTACCAAATTTCAGGTTTGTTGAATGCTTCTACACAATATGAACTACCTGCAATTGGTTCAATTTTATCGCTAACCAATGATTGACCAAGCCATCCTTTTGGCTGTGTCAGTTTTAAGGGGGCTTTTGCTATTTTTTCGGTAATTGGGTTAAAACCGACTTTCGAGTAAAAAGCAGGGTCGCCATAGGTAAGTACTATCCTCACTCCGTTTTCTTTTAAGTGGTTAATGCCAAAGTTAATCAACTTTTGGCCAATGCCTTTTCCTTGGTAGCTTGTATGTATGGCTACAGGAGATAAAAGAAAAGCATTAACTCCATTTTGAAAAGTCATCCTTGTAAAAAAGATACTGCCGATGATTTGTTTATTTTCAGTGGCAACAAATCCATAAAGGTCTTGAGCCTCTGTGCCAGTCATTATGTCATAAGTTAAGTCCCCGATTAACGCGCCTTCTGCCTGTCCTTCTGCATCTGAAAACACATTAGTGAATAGTTGTTTAATTTCTTCAATATTGCTTGATTTATATGTTAGGAGCTCCATTTAATTATCTCCTTAAAGGTAATTGAGTTTATGTCTCGGAGTCATCTATACTTATACTTTCGCCCAAATAACGACCTGCATCAGCCGCCGCGCCGGGATGTTCAAACATAAAACGGGCGGCAATTCCCGGTCAAGTGAATGTTTTTG
>JAYEGS010000009.1:0-43047 GCA_034659215.1 Pseudomonadota bacterium
GTCCACCCGCCGACAGGGAATAGCCGGTAGAACCGGTCGGGGTCGAAAAGATCAGACCGTCAGCTTTGAACGTGTTGACGAGGTTTTCGTCGATAATCGTTTTCAGATCGATGATCCTGGCCATTGCGCCTTTGTTGATGACGACATCGTTGAGGACATTATGGCTGGAGATGGGTTGGCCTTTGCGGTAGAGAGTGACTTTGAGAATCATGCGGGGACTTAAGGAGAAATTGCCGGCCAGAACCTCGGTCATGACTTTAAAAAGTTCATCCAGAGTGATAGCCGTTAAAAACCCCAATCCTCCCAGATTGACGCCGAGAATCGGCAGGTCACTTCGATTTATGTGGCGGGCGATACTGAGCAAAGTTCCATCGCCGCCCAAAACAACAATCAGGTCGGCTTGTTTGGAAATCTCTGTTTTGGTTTGCTTTTGGAGCCCCAACGGGGTCGCCAGCTCCTCTTCACAAAGCCCGTATAGTTTGCGTTCCTTGAGCCAGCCGCAGAGTTCGATGCCGATTTCAAGGGCTCGCTTATTTTTGCGTTTAGTAATTATCCCGATGTTTCGCATGGGGGCTCTTTAACATAGGCGAGGGAGTGAGTAAAGAGTAAATGGAGGTCTTTTATGTCAATCGTTCGAAAGTTATAGTTTTACTGTCTTTATCGAGGAAAAATTCGATTGGTCCACTGATGCTGCGTTCGACAACATAGTTTTCAAGGCCGATCTTGATCGTGGTTCCGGGATGAGCACATTTTTTGACGGTGATTCTGGCTCTGAGTCCGGCCTCAACTTTTTCTTCAAGCTCACTCTTTTTCTGCTTCAGACGGGCGACGTTTTCCTCTATCTCGAGGTATTGCTTAAGGGTTTTCTCCGCTTCAGGTCGTTCCTCTTCGGGCAGGGATGAGGTATCCTTTTTCATTAGAACCTGAAGTCCCAGTTTATCAACCATGGTGATCGATTGCGTGATAAGCGGTTCCATAAACTCATCAATCTTTTTAATTCTTTCGTGCAAGTCGAGAGCGCCGCCGGTTTCAATTGTGGTGTGGCTGCCTTCGTCGCTACCCAGTTCTCCGCAGGTAACTCCCAAAAAAGCGACAACCTTGCTGTCGCCGGTAATCATCTCCTGGCAGCTGACGGTTTTACCGGCAATGATTTGGCTGTTGATGATGTGTTTGGAGACTGTGACGCTGCCACCTGTCCGCAGGTTGTCGACAGTTGAGATATATTCGCAAATAAGATCACCGCCGATTACGATTTTCTCGGATTCGCTGCCGATGATACCTCCGTTTGAGGTCAGCTTACCTTTGGTTCTGATTGAGCCGCTGACGGTTTTGCCGACAAAGACATCGGCATTAGAGATTATCTGAAAACCGGCCAGAAGGTTGCCGCTGATTTCTACCGGGCCCTCAAATTTGATATGGCCGGTTTCAAGATCGACGTCGCCATCCAGGCTGAATTTTTCCGAGATCTCCAGTGTGTTGCCATTTAACATCGGGAGGCCGGCGGTGGTGACTTTATAGATGAGTTGAGTGCTGTTTTCGTCAAGGGTGACGCCGGAGCCGGCTTTATAGCGATTTAGAGGTGTGAGGGGTTCATCTTTTACGGCAGTTCCGTCAATAAGTTTGCCGGGAGTACCATTTTGACCAAGGATGATCTCCAACAGAACTTCTTCCGGTTTGAAAAATTTAATTGTTCCTTTGTTTTTGTAATCAATTTGCTCTGAACCCTGGAGTTTGCCGATATTTTTGCCGGTTGTAAAGTGAAATTTGTAGTTGTGTTGAATTGCCGGTTTTTTAGGCAGGCCTCGAGCGATAAGGGCGGAGACGGCTTTAGTAGGATCATGATTGAATTTATCGCGAATGGCAAACAGGTTCTTTTTGCTGATCCCCGCAACAACGTTATTTTTTTTGAGGACGGCAACCAGTTGATCTGCTGTTATTGTGTTCTCGTTTTCCGGATCAGGGGTTATCGAGAGACGAGCTTCAGTTTTCTCCTGATTGACGGCGACACTGATCATGGTTCTTTTCCTGTTGCGAGTTTGATTAACAATGCATGGGTGCTCAGCTTACCATATAAAACCAGGTTTGGCAAGAATGATGGCTAAGTAAAAAGTTACTCGAAATTTTTACTTAGCCATCCCGTGACTTTTTACGATTTCATCAAGATTGCCGGCAAAGAGCTAAAATATTGACAATCAGGCAATGCTTTGCTATTAAGGTTTCCCGAATTAACGGGTTCACAGAAATGATAGTAGTTATAGCTTAATAGTGTTGACTGAGTGGGCTTTTACAAGGCCTTCATAACTTTCCAGAAGGGCGAATTGTTTTGATTGAGTCTAAAGATCGATATACGTTGGTACTTTTTCGTAGTGGAAGCGGCGTGCATCGAAAATTGACCTTATCGGTCAAGCAGGTAAAAAGGGCCATGTGGCTGGTTGCTCCCGGGTTTTGCGCCCTTTTTCTGGGGGCCTTGGTGGCGATTGCTCTCTACTTGGTAAATTTACATAATATTAATGATTATAGTCGATTGGCAAAGCAAAACCGCGAACTGGAGAAGCAGGTAGATTTCTTTTCGCAGCGCATGACCAATTTTTATGATCAACTGACAAATTTAAAAGAGAGTAATGCCCGGGTCAAGGTTCTGGCCAATCTGGCGATTGTCCCCGGACAGATCGAGACCCGGAGTGTGGGCGGGCCTGATCCCCTGGCTGCCGAGTTGACGGTTTCGAGTATTGATGCCGAACGTAAACGGCAGTTATCCCGAATGCATCGGGAATTGCAGCGTTTAGAGCTTGATATCACTCGTGAAGAGGGTGAACTCGGGCATTTAAGTGATCATCTTATAGAACGGCAGACACTA
Organism: Pseudomonadota bacterium; assembly: GCA_034659215.1. Classification (GTDB taxonomy): domain Bacteria; phylum Desulfobacterota; class Anaeroferrophillalia; order Anaeroferrophillales; family Tharpellaceae; genus Tharpella. Next base: position 2,858 of record JAYEGS010000009.1, read on the forward strand.
CTTAACTTCACCCCCTCGGTTTGGCCGGTGCGAGGTTGGATCAGCTCTCGTTTCGGTTACCGGGTTTCTCCTTTTACCGGTCGTCGTGAGCTTCATAAGGGGCTCGATATTGTCAATCGGGCCGGGACTCCGGTGGTCGTGACCGCTGACGGTCAGGTTGTTTTTGCCGGTTATAAAGGCGGCTATGGAAAAATGGTGATTATTGATCATGGTTTGGGAAAAGTGACCAAGTATGGGCATCTCTCAAAGATCGCCGTCCGCAACGGAGATTCGGTGGTCCGCGGTCAGGAGTTAGGGCTGCTCGGCAATACCGGTCGCAGTACCGGCCCCCATCTTCATTATGAGGTCGTGTTAAACGGTAAAGTGGTGAATCCGGTTGACTATCTGCTGGATTAAGACGTGTTCAGCTATATAAACTCAATGGTCCTCGTGAAGCGTCGTCAGGCGTCTTTTTGCGAGGACTTTTTATTTCAAAAGGTTAAAACTTCATGGCAAATATCCTGAAAAAAATATTCGGCAGCAAAAATGATCGTGAAATCAAAGCTATGCAAGCGCTGGTTAGACGAGTGAATGAGGAAGAAGAGGCACTTAAAGCGCTTTCGGATAGTCAGTTGCAGGATAAAACCGATGAATTCAAATCACGTCTTAAAGAAGGGGTCGCAACGCTTGATGATCTTCTGCCTGAAGCGTTTGCCGTTGTCCGTGAGGCCTCGGTACGAACCTTGGGGATGCGTCATTTTGATTCACAGATTATGGGTGGTATCGTTCTTCATGACGGCAAGATTGCCGAGATGAAAACCGGTGAGGGTAAGACCCTGGCCGCAACCCTGCCGGTCTACCTTAATGCCTTGGCCGGTAAAGGTGTTCATGTTGTCACCGTCAACGATTATCTGGCCCGGCGGGATGCGGCCTGGATGGGGACGATTTATGAGTTTTTGGGGCTTTCGGTCGGGGTTATCCTGCATGAGCTCGATGATCAAGAACGTCAGAAAGCTTATGGTTCTGATATTACATATGGAACCAATAATGAGTTCGGTTTTGATTATCTTCGCGATAATATGAAATTTTCTCTCGAAGATTACGCGCAGCGGCCCCTCTGTTACGCAATTGTTGATGAGGTTGACAGTATTCTTATCGATGAGGCGCGAACCCCGTTGATTATCTCCGGGCCGACTGACGACAGTACGGAAAAATATTATGTTATCGATAAAGCGATGCGTAAATTGATCCAGCGTAACCAATCCTTGGAGGAGCCGACCGACTATGATCTGGATGAGAAGAGTCGTTCCGCGACTCTGACCGATGCCGGGGTTGCCGCGGTAGAAGAGCTGCTTAAGGTCAAGAATATTTATGAGCCGGCCCAGATCGAGACTCTCCATCATGTTAATCAGGCCTTGAAAGCCCATGTTCTTTTCAAGCGGGATGTTGACTATGTGGTTAAGGATGATAAGGTCACAATTGTTGATGAATTTACCGGTCGTCTGATGGATGGACGGCGTTATAGTGATGGCCTGCATCAGGCCTTAGAGGCCAAGGAAGGGGTTAAAATTGAGCGCGAGAACCAAACCCTGGCCGGAGTTACCTTTCAGAACTATTTTCGCATGTATGATAAATTGGCCGGGATGACCGGGACGGCCGATACCGAGGCGGTTGAATTCTCTCAAACCTATGGTCTCTCCGTGGTTGTCTTGCCGACGAATATGCCGATGGTCAGGCAAGATAATTCGGATGTAATTTTCAAGACCGGAAAGGAGAAATACCATGCCGTTGTTGAAGAGATTATCGCCTGTCATGAGGCTGGTCAGCCGGCCTTGGTCGGAACTATTTCGATTGAAGATTCTGAACATTTAGGCAAGGTTCTAAAGCGCAAAGGGATCAAACATGAAGTCTTAAATGCCAAATTTCATGAGAAAGAGGCCGAGATTATTACTCAGGCCGGTCGTAAAGGGGCGATAACGATTGCCACCAATATGGCCGGGCGGGGAACTGATATCGTGCTCGGTGGCAATCCCGAGATGATGGCCAAATCTAAGCTTAAGGAGGATATGAGTTTAGATGAGCGCGAACAGATTCTTGCCGGTTTTCGTCAGCAGTGCGAAGCTGAACGTGAGGAGGTACTTAAGGCCGGAGGTTTGCATATCTTGGGCACCGAACGCCATGAGAGTCGGCGTATCGATAATCAGTTGCGCGGGCGTTCCGGTCGTCAGGGTGATCCCGGTTCATCGCGCTTTTATCTCAGTTTAGAAGATGATCTGATGCGGATTTTCGGTTCCGAGCGCATTGCCAAGGTTATGGATACCTTAGGCATTGAAGAGGGTGAACCGATTGAACACGGTATGATCTCCAAAGCGATTGAAAATGCTCAGCGGCGGGTCGAGGGGCACAACTTCGATATTCGTAAACAGCTGCTTGAATATGATGATGTTATGAACAAACAGCGTGAAACCATCTACGCTCTGCGTCGTGAGGTGTTGGGCGACGATGATATTCATACTCTGGTCATAGACTATATCGAAGATGTGGTTGAGGAGATGCTTGAGGCGACCACTGTTGGTTCCCGCAACAGTGCCGAATGGGATTATGACTCTTTGACGATTGGTTTGCAACGTTCATTTGGTCTGGCCGTTGATTTTTCTGAAGGGTCGGAGTTGGCGCTGCTTGATGATGCGGATGCCCTTAAAGAGCGTTTACAGGAGCTCGTGCGGGAAAGTTATGCGGCCCGGGAAGTTGAGATGGGCGTTGAAACCGTACGCCAGCTGGAAAAGATTATTCTTCTCCATACCATTGATAACCTGTGGAAAGATCATCTTTACGCCATCGATCAGCTTAAGGAAGGTATCGGCCTGCGTGGTTACGGGCAGAAAGATCCTTTGCGTGAGTATCAGCGTGAGGGTTTCGAGATGTTCGCCGATATGATCGAGCGGGTCAAGGAAGATGTAGTCGGCCAGCTTTTCCATATCCAGGTGACTCGGGAGGAGGAGGTCGAAGAGCTTGACCAGCAGTCCCGTCAGGAGCATGAGGTTGTCCTTTCTCGTGGTCGTCGCGGTGAGGATGGCAAGCAAAAACCGGTAGTCGGCGGTCAAAAGGTTGGTCGTAACGATCCCTGCCCCTGCGGCAGCGGTAAAAAATATAAAAAATGTTGCGGGAAATAAGAAAAAATGTCTGAAAATATAAAAATTTGTCCGGGTTATCAGTTTGCCGGGGTGCATTGCGGTCTGAAGGCGGGTGAGGCTCTCGATCTGGCCCTCTTGCTAAGTGACTCTCCAGCTGTGGCCGCCGCCGTTTTTACCAAAAACCGGTTTCCGGCGGCTCCGGTACTTTATGGTCGTCGGCAGTTAGCTGAAGGTTTTGCTCTGCGGGCGGTCATGATTAACAGCGGCAATGCTAATGCCTGTACCGGTCATCAGGGTGAGATCGATGTTGTAACTGTGGTTGAGGTTTTGGCCGCAGCTTTAGAACTTTCTTCCTCGGAGATTTTTATCTCCTCGACCGGAGTTATTGGTGAGCCCTTTCCCGTGGCTACGGTGCTTAATGGAGTTGAAACTCTGGTTGCTGACCTTGAGCGTGAAATTTTGCCGGAAGCGGCTCTGGATGCCGCGTCCCGGGCGATTATGACCACGGATCAGGTGCCGAAAACTGTCGGAATCGAAGTTGAGACCAGTCAGGGGCAGGTGACTTTGACCGGGATTGCCAAAGGTGCGGGCATGATCCATCCCGATATGGCAACGATGCTCGCCTACATCTTGACGGATGCCGAAATTGATCGGCAAACCTGGCAGGCGATGTTGCAGCGGGTGGTTGATAAAAGTTTTAACCGAATCAGCGTTGACGGAGATATGAGCACCAATGATACGGTTCTGGCGTTGGCCAACGGAGTTTCAGGCTGTTCTTTGACGAGTTCTTCTGATCTTGCTGCTCTGGAGAGCGGCCTTCTCCAGGTTGCTCGCGAATTGGCTTTTATGATTGTCAAAGATGGCGAGGGCGCGACTAAGGTCGTTGAGGTCATGGTTGTTGGCGCCGCAAACGTCGATGCCGCTGAAAAGATCTGTCGGGCGGTGGCCAATTCAGTTTTGGTCAAGACCGCTTTTTTCGGTCAGGATGCCAATTGGGGGCGGATTATTGCGGCCGTCGGCTACGCCGGGGTCGAGATTAATCCTGAGCTGGTTAATATAAGTTTTGACCAAATCAGGGTCGTTAGCGGCGGCGTTCGTGATCCCCATTATCGAGAAGAGGATGGGGCGGCCGTATTGCGGCAGCCCGAATTTATGGTGAAAATTGACCTGCAATCAGGTGAAGATGAGTTCACTCTGCTAACCTCCGATCTGACCCATGAGTATATCTCAATCAATGCCGACTACCGGAGTTAGTGGCCAGTTACATTTTTTAGTACCTTACAGGTTATTTCTTGCTCAAAAAAACAAGAAATGTTCTGATAAGAGTACTTATTTGCGGGCCGAAAAGCTGTTTTTGGCTTGCGGGACTTGTCCCCGCATTAGATAGTACGGTTCTTGCAATTGATCATAGCACTTCGTTTTAAAGTTATAACTATTTATTAAAGTTAAGGAGTGTAAGAAACAATGAATTATGCCCACTATGCCTGCCTGCATGCCCATAACCTACCGGAAAAAATCTGTTTAATTGAGCGTACCCCGGCGACCGGTGAACGGCGCACTTTAACCTGGAAAGAGTTTAACCAGTCAATTAACCGGGTTGCCAATTATCTGAAAAACGAGCTCTCTATCGAGCCGGGCGATTACGTTATGCACCTGCAGAACAACAGCCTGGAGTGGTTGGTCAGTTACTATGCCATCATTAAACTCGGGGCGGTTGTCGTACCCCTCAATTTTCGTTTTGTCGGCAATGATATCAAGTTTGCAGCCGAGGTTTCTAAGCCCAAGGCTTTTATTCTGGGTTCCGAGTTTCTGGCGGTTGTAGAGCCGGTTCGGGAAGAGTTAACGACGATCAAGAATTTCATTTGCGTTGGTGAGAAAATTGGCGAGGGGATGATCGATTTTTCTGAACTGGCAGGCTACGATGATATCTCCGAAGCTCTGCTTGAGGTCGAGGCCGAGGCGCCTCTGGCGATGATGTTTACTTCCGGTACCACGGGCAAGCCGAAACCGGTGCTTCACACCCATTTCTCTCTCAATAGTACGGCTATCGGTAACGGTATGAGTTATTTTGTCGAAAAGAACGACAATTATCTCTTCTTTTTACCCCTTTATCATAGTGGCACGATGTTTCTCTGGGCGCCTTTCTATGCCACCGGAGCCACCGGTACAATTCTTCGGGATCTTAAGGATCCCAAATGGATTATTGAAGCTTTAGCGGAAGAAAAAGTTACTGATGTTCTCTTTGTCGTGCCGATCGCGATAGCTATTCTCAACGCTATCGATAAGGGTGATCTCAAGCTTGAAGATTATGATCTTTCGGCCTGGAGATATATGGAGATCGGGGCTCAACCGGTACCTTTTGACGTGATGAAACGTCTGGTCGAAGTGTTGCCTTGCGGGGTTTCTAATATCTACGGGATCACCGAAGGCGGCGGCGGGGGGACTTTTAACCTCTATCCCGATGAAGTTCTGCAACGGCCCGGTTCCATTGGTAAACCGACTTTCGGGGTTGATGCGAGGCTTGTTGATTTCGCTGGTAATGAAGTTGCACCGGAGGCGGTTGGCGAGTTGATTTTTAAGACTCCGCGGATGATGAAGGGCTATTTTGGTAATCCCGAGCTCACGGCGGATTCGTTAAAGAGTGGTTGGCTCTATACCGGCGACCTTTTAAAGACCGATGCCGATGGTTACTACTATATTGTTGATCGCAAGAAAGATATGATAACCAGCGGCGGTGAAAATATTTTCCCGGTTGAGATCGAAGATGCTTTGATGGAACATCCCGACATTGATGATGTCGCCTGTATCGGGACTCCCGACGAGCGCCTGGTCGAGGCGGTGATGGCTATTGTCCAGCTTAAAGAGGGGAAAACTTTGACTGCGGAAGAGCTTCTTGAGTTCGCCAAAACCCGGCTTTCGACTTATAAGCTGCCGCGAGTTATCAAATTTGACTCAGTCATGCGCAACCCGACCGGAAAACTAATGAAACCGCAAATGCGGGAGAAATACACCGGCCGCAAAGAGGCTTTTCAGAGCTTGGTTTAGTTCTTGTTCAGTCATCATCTGTCAGTAGTCGATGACTGTTGATATGGTTAAACAAAAAAGCAGAGAGTGCGGGGGACGCACTCTCTGCTTTTTTGTTTTTGTTGCGGCCCACTTTTTAGTGGATGATCATTTTCACATCATCTTCAAAGAAAAATTCCGGGTCGTTGTTGGCGGTGTGGCAGATAGTGCAGGTTGAGGCTTCAATTTTAAGTCCATACGGGAGTTTCGGATTCTTGATATGATCCTCGGCCGGACCGTGGCACTCTTCACATTGGATGTTGAAGAGGTCGGGGGTGGCGGTCGGTGAACGAAATCCCTGCTTGCCATGTTCCCGGCTGCCGGTGACGTGACAGGGCAGGCAGTCGGGGCAGAAGTCCTTACATTTTTTCTGGAGGCTGGCGTAGGCTCTGGCATGTTCCGTGTTCTGCCATGAGGCCGTAATTTGGGGATGACAAGTGCCGCAGGTGTGGCTGCCGACATAGGGAACCTTGATCGTCAGCTCGGCTGTGGCTTCATCTTTATTTTTTTCCACTTCAACATAGTGCTGCCGCAGCCAGACCTCATAGTTGTCGACCAAACCGGCAATTTCCTGGTCGGCGTCATAGGCCATTTTGTTGATCTGGATGAGTTTGCTGGTGCTTGGCGCCCTCGTCGTAAAATCCCAATCGAGATAGCCGATGGTTTTGCCGTGGTTGTTGTTTTTGACCAGCCAGCAGCCATTGATAAATTCACTCTCTTTCATGGTTCCCCGTTGGGTGGCCAAGATAGCAATATCAAGCCCGGCAACGCGGCGAACCAGGCGGCGAGCCTTAGCGTCGGAAAAGTGGAGAACCGCAATGGCTAGATCATGTGGTGTTTTAAGAATTTTTTCCAGGGCTGGGAGGGGATCTGTGACTTGGAGGCCGTGGATCGCTTTTTTTTCAAGAACAGGATCGATAATCGCAGTAACCAGCACCTTCTTATCGTTGATGGTGAAAACTTTATAGGTTTCGAATCCCGGAATTTGAGGGCCCGCCAGATTGCCGCAGAGAATGGTAGTTGTAGGAGCATTCTCTTTCAAAGAGTTCATAATCTTGTGGCCGTAGATTAACTCCTGAGCACCTGGGGTGAAGATCTCGGTGCCGATCATTTCATAGCCTTGAAGGGCGGTTTTAAGAACCTTGCGTTTGACCTTAAAATCATTTTTGGTGGTTCTTTTGGTCAGGTTACCACAGTTGATAAACAGGCTCTTACCAGGGCCGGCATCTCGCCGTAGAATGTTAACGGCGGTTTTTTGACGGGCCAGACCACCCGCCTGTTTTTTGTGTCACCCGCAAAGTTTGACATAGCCCGAGAGAGAGCCTATATAGATAAGGCGAAAACCGGTCTCTCCAGCCCGGCTGGCGGCGGGGAAAAGCAGATAGAGAAAAAATGAGATAATGGTGAAAAGTAGTAAGTAAACTTTTGCCATACCTGAATCCTTATTGTTTGAGCGTCAAATTTATTTAGTGCCTTATAGGTCATTTTCTTGTTTTTTAACAAGAAAATGTTCTGATAAGAGCATTTATTTGCGGGCCTTGCACTAACCTTTGGGTTGCGGGAATAATTCCCGCATTAGTTTAATCCTAACCGAATGGCTCGGGTTTTTCAAGAAAAATTTTATTAACTATTCAGCGTAATCACCTTAAAGCCACTACAAATGGTGCGAACATTGGCTTCGCCCGGCTTCGAGGGGGACACAGCTCAGACCGGCATAAAGGCTTTTGCCGCCGCCTGGAGCAATGTCCCCGTATCGAGATAGTTTGAAAAGTCCATTACGCTGAATAGTTACCAATTTTATTAATCATTTAAAAATTGTTGTGATGGTGGTTTGTGGAAGAGATAGTTATTAAAGGTGCCAGAGAGCATAATCTGAAGGATATCAGTTTATCCATACCTCGGCAGCAGTTTGTAGTTATAACCGGTTTAAGTGGCTCCGGCAAATCATCGCTGGCTTTTGATACGATCTATGCTGAGGGGCAGAGACGCTACGTTGAGTCACTTTCGGCCTACGCCCGGCAGTTTCTCCAACTCATGGAAAAACCTGATGTTGATGAAATTTCGGGGCTCTCACCGGCGATCTCGATCGAACAGAAAAAGGTTTCTCATAACCCCCGTTCAACCGTGGGGACGGTGACCGAAATCTATGATTATCTGCGTTTGCTCTATGCCCGGGTCGGGGTGGCCCACTGTGCGCAATGCGGTAAGCCGATCACCTCTCAGACCGTTGATCAGATTGCCGATACGGTTGAGAAGATGCCGGGTGGAACTAAATTGATGATTATCGCTCCGCTCGTGCGCCGGCGTAAGGGTGAATATCGTAAACTTTTTAGCGATTTGCAGAGTCAGGGCTTTTTGCGGATTGAGGTGGATGGAGAGATCTATCGTCTTGATTCGCCGCCGCTGCTTGAGCGCAATAGTTTTCATGATATCTCATTGGTGGTTGACCGCCTGGTTTCGAGTTCCGAAAGTCGCGGGCGTCTGGTCGATTCGTTGGAGCTGGCGATGGACAAAGCCGACGATCTGGTGGTCGTGCAGGCTGTCAATGGGGAACGCCTGCTCTTCTCCCGACGTCTGGCTTGTAGTGATTGCGGGATCAGTTTTGCCGAGCTTTCGCCCCGTCTTTTCTCCTTTAATAATCCGCATGGCGCTTGTCCCGAGTGCGGCGGGTTGGGTCGTGACCTGGTTTTTGATAGTGACCTGATTGTTCCCGATCCAGGTTTAAGTCTCAAAGATGGGGCGCTTGCTCCCTGGCGCAGATCCCTCTCTTTCTACCGCAGTGAAGTGTTAGAGCCGCTGGCGCGTCATTACGATTTTTCGCTGACGGTGCCTTTTTCTGAGCTTTCGCCAAAGATAAAGAAGATAATTATGGCGGGCTCGGGGCGCGTCAAAATCCCCGGTTTGCTGGCCGATGGCCGTTATCAGCACTCTCCGGAGAGAAGGTTTGAAGGGGTTATTCCAAATTTGAAAAGGCGCTATGAGAAGGCCGAGGGTGAGAATGACAGTGAATTGCTGCGCTATCTTTCACCTAAACCATGCTCTTTTTGTCATGGCAGTCGTTTGAACCTGGAGAGTCTGCAAGTCAAAGTGGCGGGCCTGAATATCTATGAATTAACCTGTTTTTCGTTACCTCAAACTCGTGAATTCTTAACTAGTTTGATGCTGCCGCCGGCCCAGCAGACGATTGCCCGGCGCATTCTTGGTGAACTTTTAGCCCGTTTGCAGTTTCTGATTGATGTCGGCCTCGACTATTTGACCCTGGAGCGAGCCAGTGCCACACTTTCCGGGGGGGAGTCGCAGCGTATCCGCTTGGCGACCCAGATTGGTTCGGGTCTGACCGGGGTTTTGTATGTTCTTGATGAACCCAGTATCGGTCTGCATCAGCGTGACAACCTGCGTCTGCTTAAAGCATTGCTGAAATTGCGGGATCTCGGGAACTCGCTATTGGTTGTCGAACATGATCAGGAGACGATTATGGCGGCGGATCAGGTTATCGATATGGGGCCTGGGGCCGGTCGTCTGGGCGGTGAGGTGGTTGCTCAAGGGACTCCTGCAGAGATTGCGGCGGGCGACTCTTTAACCGGTCTCTATCTCTCCGGGCGTAAAAAAATCGAGATTCCTCAGCGCCGACCGCTGGATTGGCAGCGCTGCATTACGCTTAAAGGGGTATCGCAACATAATCTTAAAAGTATTGATGTTAAATTTCCCCTTGGCCTGCTGCTCTGCGTGACCGGGGTTTCAGGTTCCGGAAAAAGCAGTTTGATTAACGAAACCCTCTATCCGGCCCTGCATAATCATCTCTACAGTGATCGTTATGCGGTTGGCTCTTTTCAGGAGATCAGCGGGCTTGATCAGCTCGATAAAGTGATTAATATCGACCAGAGTCCGATCGGCCGGACGCCGCGCTCCAATCCGGCCACCTACACCGGTGTTTTTACGCCGATTCGAGAGCTTTTTGCCGGTCTGCCGGAGGCGCGAATTCGCGGTTATAAACCGGGGCGTTTTAGTTTTAATGTTAAAGGTGGTCGTTGTGAGGCTTGCAAAGGGGATGGTTTTACTCGGGTCGAGATGCATTTTCTGCCTGACATCTTTGTTAAGTGCGACTCCTGTGGCGGGCAGCGTTTTACCCGGGAGGTTCTGGAGATACGCTATAAGGGGTCGAATATTGCTGAAGTTTTAGCTATGACGATTAATCAGGCGGCTGAATTCTTTGCCGCGATTCCCCGGGTGATTGGTAAATTAGAGGTTCTAAGGGATGTCGGCCTCGGTTATATGACATTAGGTCAAGCTGCGGTGACTCTTTCTGGTGGTGAAGCGCAACGGGTGAAGCTGGCTCGTGAGTTGGCTAAACGAGCCACCGGGCGCACTCTTTTTCTTCTTGATGAGCCGACTACCGGGCTTCATTTTCATGATGTTAAACAGTTGCTCAAAGTTTTGCAAAGGCTGGTGGACGAGGGGAATTCGGTGATTGTGATCGAACATAATTTTGATGTTATCAAGGCGGCTGACTATATCATTGATCTGGGCCCGGATGGCGGGGATGGCGGCGGCCGACTGGTCGCCTGCGGCACCCCGGAAGAGGTGGCAAAAGTCAAAGAGTCGGCAACCGGACAGTGTTTAACCCTCTAACGTTTTTTCTGGGTTAGGAGATAGGCTAGATTATCAAGTTCGCTGGTTATCGAGACGTTGCGCAACGTGATTGCTTCTGGAACTTTAACCTTAATTGGGGCAAAGTTGAGGAGGCCTTTGATGCCGCCGGCAACAAGTTGGTCGGCGACTTCCTGGGCGAAATCGGCCGGGGTGGTGATGATGCCGATGATGATTTTTTCAGCTTTGACGGTTTTTTCAATCTCATTGGTCGGCAGAATGGTTACGCCATTGGCGAGTTCATTGCCGATTTTATTTTCATCGCTGTCAAAGGCGGCGATGATGCGAAAACCATGTTTACGGAAGAAGGCGAAATTAAGCAGAGCTTGTCCCAGTTTTCCGACCCCGACTACCGTGGTCGGCCAATTATGGTTAAGGCCCAGGATATCCTTGATTTCACTCTCCAGTTTTTTGGTGTCGTAACCGACTCCACGGACGCCGAATTCACCAAAGTAAGAGAGGTCTTTACGGATCTGGGCCGGACTTACCTGGCATGACTCACCGAGCATTTCTGAAGAGGTTACCGGATTGTTTTCGGCTTGAAGCCTTTCCAGGCAGTTAATATATGTTGAGAGGCGTTTAATCGTTGCTTCCGGGATTTTGCTCTCTTTAGTTTTCATGTTTATGCCATCTTCCTTTAAATATATCGAATATATAATTAAGCCTGTATGAATTACGACTCTGTGAGAGTTATCACATTGTCGAGGTTGATTCAAGTGAAATTTTTACTTTGAGAAGTTTTTATCCTTATAATGATAATAAAATTTTGACAATTTCGGCTTTTTACACTAAATTTCCCAGGATGAAGAATATACGTCGGATAAATCTTAAGCATGTAAAGTTGGTGGTGGTTAAGCTCGGCAGCGCCGTGTTAACCGATAATGGTCACCTGGACGCCTCTTTTTTTACCCGTTTTGCCGGTGAGATAGCCCAATTGCGGGAGCAGGGTTATAGGTTTATCGTGGTTACTTCGGGAGCCGTTGCTGCCGGACTTGAGGCTTTGGGTTTTACGAGCCCTCCTTCAACTATTCCGGAAAAACAGGCCTGTGCGGCCGTCGGGCAGCTGCGTTTGATGCGCCAATATGAGCATGAGTTTGCGCTTCATGATCAAGTCGTGGCCCAGGTTCTGCTGACGGCGGATGATATTCGTAATCGGCGTCGCTATCTTAACGCTCGTAATACCTTGCGGGCGTTGCTCGGGGCGGAAATTTTGCCCTTGGTCAATGAAAATGATACCGTTGTCGTCCGGGAAATAAAATTTGGCGATAATGATAATCTGGCCGCCCTTCTGACCTCGCTCGCCGAAGTCGATCTCTTGTTGTTGCTGACCGATCTTGATGGGGTTTACGATTGTGACCCCAAAGCAGCGGGCGCGGCATCGTTGATACCTCTGATTGATGAAGTTGATGATGAAGTCACTGCTTTTGCCTGCGCCACTAAGAGTGCGGTTGGAACCGGTGGTATGCTCAGCAAGCTCGAAGCTGCCCGTAAAGCTGCGGCTTACGGGATTCCAACGGTTATTGCCAACGGGCGGCGTCCCGGGGTTATGGCCCGCGTTTTGGCCGGAGAAGATGAGGGCACTATTTTTCTCCCCCGAGCCAATCGTTTGAATTGTCGTCAGCATTGGCTCGCGTTTGCCGTCGAACCCTGCGGCAGTCTTTATCTTGATGGCGGAGCAGTTGCGGCCCTGATTGAACGCGGCACCAGCCTGCTGCCCTCGGGGGTCTCCAGGGTCGAAGGTGATTTCGGGGTCGGAGAACCGGTTTCCTGCCGTGATCTCGACGGGGTCGAGATCGCTCGCGGATTGGTCACTTACAGCTCTTCAGATATTAAAAAAATCGCCGGTCTCCACTCTCGCGAAATCACCAATCGCCTGGGTTATGATGCCGGAGCCGATGTTATTCATCGAGACAACCTGGCACTTTTGTGAGTTTGCTAATGGAGATTAAAAATTATGGATATTGAAAAAAAAATTAGGGAAATGGCGGTGCAGGTTAAAACTGCGGCTCGGGTTTTGGCTGCGGCGCCGACTTTGGAAAAAGACAGAGCTTTGCTGGCGATGGCTGCCGGATTGAGAAACCGGCGCGGTTTTTTGCAGCAGCGCAACCGGCTTGATCTCGAAAAAGCCCGTGAAAATGGTCTTAGTGCGGCGATGATTGATCGTTTGACTTTGAGTGATAGTGTAATTGAGGCGATGGCTACAGGTCTTGAGGAGGTGGCGGCATTTCCCGATCCGGTGGGTGAAGTCGAGCGTATGTGGCGGCGACCGAATCAGTTACTGGTTGGCAAGATGCGGATTCCTTTGGGGGTTGTCGGGATGATCTATGAGTCTCGCCCCAATGTCACCGCCGATGCCGCCGGGCTCTGTTTGAAGTCCGGGAATGGGGTTATCTTGAGGGGAGGATCAGAAGCTTTTCACTCAAATATGGCGGTCTTAGAGGTTTTGCACGAGGCCCTGGAGACCACCTCAATTCCGGTCGATGTGGTTCAGGTCGTACCTTTTACCGAGCGTCAGGCGATAAATTATCTCCTCCAGTGTGAAGAGGAGATTGATCTGATTATCCCGCGCGGCGGCGAAGGTCTGATTCGTTTTGTCGTCGAGCATTCCCGGATTCCGGTGATCAAGCATTACAAGGGGGTTTGCCATGTTTTTGTCGATACCGGGGCTGAAATCGAGATGGCCCGAAAAATTGTGGTCAATGCCAAGACCCATCGGCCGGGGGTTTGTAATGCGGCCGAAACAATTTTAGTCCACCAGGAGATTGCGGCCGAATTCCTACCTTTGATGGCAGCTGATTTGCAGGCAAAAGAGGTTGAAATCAGAGGTTGTGCCAAAACCCTGGCCTTGCTGCCGGATCTGATGCCGGCGACCGATGAGGATTGGGCAACGGAATATATTGATTTAATTGTTTCGGTCAAGGTGGTTAATGGTTTTGATGAAGCCGTTGTTCATATTGCTCAATATGGTTCCGATCATACGGAAACGATTGTTACCAGCGATTATCATCGATCCCAGGAGTTTTTGCGTCAAGTCAACTCCTCGGTTGTCATGGTTAATGCTTCGACCCGTTTTTCCGATGGCGGGCAGATGGGATTGGGGGCTGAGATCGGGATCAGCACAACTAAACTTCACGCCTATGGCCCCATGGGGCTTGAGGGTTTGACGACAACTAAATATATTATCTATGGCGATGGACAAATCAGAGATTAGGAAGATCGGTATTTTGGGCGGCACCTTCAACCCGATTCATTATGGTCATCTCCGGGTTGCGGAGGAGGTGCGCCAGGCCTTTGCCTTGGAGAAGGTCTATCTGGTGCCGTCGGCCCGGCCGCCGCATAAAGGTGAAACCGGGGTTGCGGCCGCCGAACATCGTCTGGCGATGGTGCGCCGGGCCCGGCGGGGAAACCCCTTTTTGGGCAGTAGTGCCTATGAGTGCCGCAAAGGGGGAACTTCTTATTCGGTTGAGACGTTGGCCTATTTCAATAAACGTTTCGCCGGGGCTGAGCTCTATTTTGTCATAGGTTGGGATGCTTGGTGCGAAATTGGAACCTGGCACCTTTTTTCCGAGCTTTTCTCTCGCGCAAATTTCATTGTTATTTCCCGGCAAGGGATGGAGCCGTGGGTTGAAGGTTGTTCGAAAAATCTTTTTCCATTTGCGCTTCAAGATGAATTTTGTTATGAGAAGGTTGCATGCTATCGGCACGTCTCCGGGCGGAGTCTCAATTTCATGACAGTGACCCGGCTTGATATCTCTTCAAGTCAGGTTCGCAGCGAGGCGGCGGCGGGTCGTTCACTGCGCTATTTGGTGCCTAGTGGGGTGGCCAACTATATTTTAGAATACGGGTTATATAATCAATGAGTGAAAACCATACCAAGGTTTTACAAGACGATACTAAACTTTCTTTGATCAAAAGTTTACTTGAAGATAAAAAAGCTGAAAATCTGCTTATGCTTGATTTGCGGGGACTTTCATCGGTAACCGATACCTTGGTGATTGCCAGTGGTCACTCAGATCGTCATGTGCAGGCGGTCAGTGAATCTCTGGCTCAGGAGATGAAAGATCGAGGCTATATACCTTTGGGTATTGAAGGCTTGAAAGGTGGTCGTTGGGCTCTGCTCGATTATGGTGATGTTATTGTTCATATCTTCTATCAGGAGATTCGACTCACCTATGATCTTGAAGGGGTCTGGCGCGACGCTCCGATTATCCTTGATCAACGTCAAGAGCTTGACTCTTAATGCGTTTGCAACTGCTTTTAGTCGGCAAGACCAAAAATGCGGCCTATCATCAGGAAATTGTCGAGTATCATCGCCGCTTAAGCCGCTATTTGACCTGTGAAGTCAAAGAGATCAAGGAGGAAAAACCGGGCCGCCGTGAAATTCCGACCGCTTTTTGTCGGCGTCAGGGGCCGAAATTGCTGGGTGAATTCAAAAAAACCGAGGGTTTGAAGTTGCTTTTGGATGAGCGCGGGCGCACTATGGGAAGCCGTGATTTTGCTCTCTTTTTCCAACGCCTGCTGCAGAGTGGTCATCAGAATCTGGTTTTTTTATGCGGCGGCCCGTTTGGCTATGATCCTTCAATACGTGAAGCGGCCGATCACCTGATATCACTATCACCGATGACTTTTCCTCATGAACTGGCCCGCCTGCTCCTTTTTGAGCAACTTTATCGGGCTATGACTATAATTAACAACGAACCTTATCACTATTAACCATTTAACTCTTAAACTTTTTAACCCTTTTACTGTGGGATTTAGATATTATGATTTACCGTGTTATGCTTTTTGGTGGATTACTGGTGCTTTTGGGCGCGGCTTATCTGGTCTATTTGAACCCGACGGAAACTTCAGTTGCACTGACCGAGGGGCTTAAGGTTGACGGTACTATGCCGTTTTTCCTGCTGGTAGCTATTGTTCTGGGTGGATTTGGCAGCGGGGTTTTCTTTACCATGCTCGCCTTAAGACGGCAGCTTGGTGATTTTTTTCGCAATATGCGAGATAAACGGAAAAAAACGGCTCAGCAGACTCTGCTTGAAGGAATTGAGGCCGGATTCAAAGGTGATACCAAAAAAGCCGTAGCCAGTTTGCATAAGGTGGTTAAACTGGATAAAAAAAATATGGAGGCGGTGCTGGCTTTGGCTCGTTTGCAGTTGCGTGAACGTCAACCCACACCGGCTTTGAAAACGCTTGATGCGGCACTGGAGTACCATCCTGAGGATCCGCGTCTGCATTGGTATCGTATTCAGGCTTTAAAAGCCCTTGATGATCCCTTGCGCATGACCAATCAGCTGCTTTTTATGAAAGCCCGCTACCCTCGTAACCGGGCTTTGATGACCATGCTGGTTGAACAGTTCGGCAGCCGGGGCTACTGGCGCGAAGCCCTGGAGGTCTGGCAGGAGATTAGTAAAGGGGAAGCTAAGGGTTCTCAAGAGAAGAAAAATGCCATCAGCGGTATCGCTAATTGTGCTTATGAGTTGGCCCGGCGGCAATGGCTGGCCGGTAGCCGGGATGACGCTGCGGCCTCTTTGAAACTGGTTTTTGATAATAACAAGGAACATATCGCCGCCTATCTCCTCAAAGCTGAGATGGAGCCCAAAAAAGCCGATGCCTTGAGTGCTCTCAAGAGTGGTTTCTGGAAAAAACCGAGTGCCGTTTTCCTGCTTGAGGGAGAGCGTTTGCAGGTAGAAGATGATCCCGAAAACAGTAGCGCCAAAATCCTGAAATTTTATCGCAAAGTGCTTTCGCGAAATCCCGAGTATCGTCCTGCCCGTTGGCTTTATGCCCGTTTCTGTCTCGAACATCAAAAGTTTGATGAAGCTGAAGTGGCGGCCAAAAGATTGCGGGAGAGTGGTTTCGATGGTCCTTTATTGGAGGTTTTGGCCGGTGAACTGGCTTGTCGTAAGGAGCATCGATTAGAGGTTGCAGTCGATCATTTCAAGAAGGCTTTAGGCTGTTCTGAGCGCCTTGAACCGGTCTTCGCCTGCGAAGTCTGTGGTCGGCTGTCACCCTCTTGGAAATATCGTTGTCCGCATTGTGACAGTTATAATAGTTACGATATATCCGAAAGGATCTGCTCATTTAATGAAAAATGACTATTCCCAGACAACCTCCTAAGTTGCCTCCTAAACAACCGGTCGCATTGATCATCCTTGATGGTTGGGGACTGGCGGAAGCCGGGCCCGGCAACGCCATATTTTTAGCCCGGACTCCGGTTTTTGACAAGTTGTTACAGGAGTCTCCCTCGACGACTTTGGGAGCCAGTGGCTTAGATGTCGGTTTGCCCGCCGGACAAATGGGTAACTCCGAGGTCGGCCATACCAATATCGGTGCCGGTCGTATTGTTTATCAGGATCTGACCCGGATCAGCCGGGCAATTGAAGATGGCTCGCTGGCTCATAATGAAGCCTTGGAACAAGCTTTTCTGGCGGCGGCCGGAAAAGGGCGGGCTTTGCATCTGCTGGGTCTCTTGTCGGATGGCGGGGTGCATAGTCACCAAGATCATCTTGAGGCGATTTTACGACTGGCGGCGGAGCAGGGCCTTGAACGGGTTTATGTGCATGCTTTTTTGGATGGGCGGGATACACCGCCGGCCAGTGGTATAACTTATGTGCGTCGCCTGGAAACCTTTCTTGAAAAACTTGGTTGTGGTCGAATTGCCAGTCTCGGCGGCCGTTTTTACGGGATGGATCGAGATCAGCGCTGGGAGCGGGTCGAGCGCCATTGGCGAACCCTGGTTCTCGGAGAGGGTGAATCTTTTCCCGGTGCCGTTAAAGCTTTGGAACAGTCGTATAAACGTGAGATTTACGATGAGTTTGTTGAGCCTCTGCTGATTGTTCATGAGGGTCAAGAACCGTCCCTGATCCGGGATGGGGACGGAGTCATCTTTTTTAATTTTCGTGGTGATCGCGCTCGCGAAATCACGATGGCTCTGACCAAAGATGATTTCAGCGGTTTTGTGCGCCCCTCTTCTCCCCAACTCGGGGCCTATGTTTGTCTTTCGGAGTATGATGCGGAGTTCGGCCTGCCGGTCGCTTTCCCCTCGGAATCTTTGCCTGATATTTTAGGCCAGGTGATTGCTGATCGGGGTTTGTGTCAGTTAAGAATTGCCGAGACCGAAAAGTATGCCCACGTCACCTTTTTCTTCAACGGTGGCCGTGAAGAGCCCTTTCCCGGCGAGGAGCGTTGTCTGGTGCCTTCCCCGCGTGACGTCAAAACCTACGATCTGAAACCGGAAATGAGTGCTGATGGCATCGCTAAAGAGTTGATCTCACGGCTCGATAAGAGCGTTTATAATCTCATTATTTTAAATTTTGCCAATTGTGACATGGTTGGTCATACCGGAGATATATCAGCCACAATCAAGGCTTGTGAAACGGTTGATATATGTCTGGGAATGATTCTCGAAAAGTTTAAAGAGAAAGGCATTGTCGCTATGATTACAGCCGATCATGGCAATGCTGAATTGTTGCTTGATGCGGCCGGTCAGGCGGTTACGGCCCACTCTACCAACCCGGTTCCACTGGTTATTTTCGGCTCGAATACTTCCGGGCTCAGACTCCGGGAGGGAGGGGTGCTGGCCGATATCGCACCAACCCTGTTGCAACTTATGGGATTGGCCAAACCAGCGGCAATGACTGGCAGCAGTTTGTTGGTTTAGGAAATATGTGATTGAAATTCCTACTTTTACCACTGCCTTTCTCGATATCCTGTTCCCGCGTCGGTGTCTGATCTGTTCCGTTTTTCTCTCCCATCCCTTAAGTGGTTCAGCCCGTAAGCAATCCCTGGAAAAATATCTTTGTCCTGCTTGCCGTCAGCATCTGCAAATTTATGAGACTTACCTTGATGAAGTTCGGTTGTTTGATGTCGAGAAGGTTTTTTCCGGTTATCTCTATAGCGGTCCCCTCGAAAAAATTATTCCAGTTTGGAAATATCATAATCGACACGAGTTTTTTCCGCTCGTCAGAGCTTTGTTGGATTTAGCCTGGTCTCGTCAGGAAATCGCAAACTTGTCTTTTGATTTGATTATAGCGATACCTCTCTCCCCGCCGGCTTTACGAAAGCGAGGTTTTAACCAAGCCTTTTTTATCGCCTCGTGCGCCTCGGCCTTTCTCAAACAGCCTTTGGCGAGCAACCTTCTGATTAAACCTATTGATACCCCGCAACAGGCATCTTTGAATCGTCAGGCCCGAGTCCTCAATCTGGGGCCGGATGTTTTTCGGGTTCCGGAACCGAAACGGATCGTCGGCAGAAATATTTTGTTGTGTGACGATGTTCTGACCACCGGCGCAACTTTGAGCGCTGCGTCAAGGGCTCTAAAAAGTGCCGGTGCGGCCTCGGTCAACGCGCTGACGTTGGCCCGGGTACGGCTTGATTAGTGCCTCCGCCTATCTCGATGTGGGGACAGACCTCCAGGCAGGGCTTTAGCCTGAGCCGGGCTGAGCTCTGTCCCCTTCGAAGTGGGCGAAGCGATGTTAGGCGTTGTTTGCTATATCTTTATATAGTAGTTAGCCGAATATTTACCTGATAAGAGCACTTATTTGCGGGCCTTGCAGTAACTTTTGGGTTGCGGGAGTGATTCCCGCATTAGTGACTTTTAACTTCAAAAAAGTGGTAGTCAGTGATAATAGTTTCTGATGATTAATCGTGCACTGAAAAATTGTCCGAAACGGGTGACGGGATTACTATCTGATGCGTAGATGGAGCTGGCGATTTTTTTCCAGAATCGGGGCTCTGCTTCTGCTCCTCTTCTTTTTGCTCCTGATCAGCCTGCCGAATCTGATTGATCTCGATAACTTTCGTCCACAGCTGCTCGAATATCTGCACTCAAGGATTTCGGGGGAGGTTGCGGTCGGTAAGTTATCGTTGACTTTTCGGCATGGGCCGGGGGTTCGTGTTGATGGTATACGACTCTTTGATAAATCCGGATCCCAGCAGATTTCAGTGTCAACGGCGATTGTCAATTTTGATTTTCGTTGCCTGTTTCAGCGCCGCCTTCATCTTAGTCGGGTGACCCTGATACAGCCCCGGGTCTCTTTACGGATTGATGCGGGGGGCTCGCCAATGGCTGGTTTTTTGCGGCCGATGGTCATTAAAAACCCTGAGAATAAGCAAGATTCCGCTAAAAATATCCCGCCTCAATTTGCCGGATCCCGAAATGGAGCCGGCACTCAAAAAGCAGCAGCCGGTTTTTTGAAGAGCTGGCATTTTGATCCCGATGTAAACCAAGCTCTGGTGGAGATTATTGACGGGGCTGTGGTTTTTACGGACGCTTGTTTTACGCTGTCGCCGGTTATTACCCACCTGGAAAATCTCAACGTCCATTTGGAAGGGCGTAAAGCTGGAGCTCCGGCAGATTTTACGTTGGCGGCTCGGGTCATCGACGAAAAAGGTGATGGCTCCTTAAAAATTGAGGGGAGCTTGTCGGCTCTGTGCTGGCCGCTGAGACCGGGTGAGATGTTTCTCGATTGTCAGGTTGATGCCGTAAATCTGAATGGGGGAACCTATTTTCCCTACTATCAGGAATATGTGCCGATGCGTTTTATCGGTGGTCGGCTCGATATCGATTCGACTTACAAAGGCAGCTTGATGGGGTTGTTCAGATCCGGCGGCCGGCTCGTTCTGCATCAGGCTGAGCTCGATTACCAGCAGGTTTTCAGTCAAAAACTAAAATTCAATCGTTTTGCGGTTGATTATGATTTTCGTCTGGCCGATAGTTATAATACGATTGAGACTCTAAAGTGTACGATTGATGCCGATGGTTTAAAGCTTAAAGGCCATTGTTTGTTGTCTGAAGCCCGGCGTGGTATTGATGGCACGATTGAGGCCGGAGTTGAGATTTTAGAATTTGATCCGCAGGCGATTTATAATCTCCTTCCCTGGGAGATTATGCCTGAAAAAATGAAGAGTTATTATCAGCTCCTGCAAAAAGGGGGGCGTTGTCAGCTTGAGAATGCCTACCTGAAAGGCGACTATCACCAAGTTGTCAAGTTAGGCGATAAAGATCCACCGACCGGGGTTCTGGGGGCGCGACTCCAGGCGGAAAAATTAATTTTTAAGCTTTTTGATAAGGGGCCGCAGCTGGTTATTGGGGCCGCCGGCTTGACGCTTGAGAGCGATCTACTTGAGATCGCAGAGCTCGATTTTGCCTGGGGTGGTCTCTCGGGCGAGGCCGTTAATCTCTCGTTGAGAAAGCTCTACCATGATCCGCAAATCAAGCTTGCCGGACACTTTGATCTTGATTTTGAGCAGTTGCAGTCATCTCTAGCCGCTCTTAATGAGCCCCTGCCGGTGACCTTTTCGGATGGGTTGTTGCAAGGGGATATGGCATTGCAGGGTCCTCTGTTACGCTTCTCTGAAATTGCTTGGGGAGGATTTTTTAAAGGTCGTGACCTCGCTCTTGAGTTTACCGGCCTGCCTTTCGCTGTCACTCAGGGAGAGGGTTCATTCGTGCTTGCCCATGAGCGTTTTACGATAGAAAATGCGACTTGCAATTTAGCTTCTCTGCCCCTGACGTTGCAAGGCTCGATGCCCGGGCCTGCGGCGTGGCTCAGTGAGGATGATGGTCGAGAGTTGGGGCTTGAACTGGCCATCCGCTGCCCCGAATTTTGCCCTGAGCATCTTGACCTCTTGTTGGGGGATAAGTTTTCTCTTGCCGGAACACAGGCTGGATCCTCTCTCTTAGAGTTGTCCTTGAAGGCTGACCTTAAACATTTCTCCGATTTTAAATTGCAAGGCACAATGCAGCTTGATTGGCGTGATCTTGAGCTGCCTTTACTGGATCTATCTTTTGCGAGTTTAAACTGTGGGGCTGATTTTGATCAAAAAAGTATAGATTTTAAACGTCTGTTTATCGAACGGGGAGAGTCAGATCTCACGTTCAAGGGGAGCTTAGCCCAAGATGAAGAGGGCTCGGGCTATGAACTCAAGGGGAAAATTGTCGGTGAGCAACTTCTCGTTGACGATTTTCTACCTTCGTTTAATTCAGCTTCCGGCAAAGAGGTTCCAGCCCCGTCGGCACCTGCTGAAATTGGTGTTGAAGAGGAGATAATTGCTGTTAAAAAAGCTATAGAAGTTAAAGAATCTCTTGGATTCCCGACTCTGAAAGTTGATCTTGAGGGGATGATCAAGGAATTGGTTTTACCGGTGGGAAGTGAGAACAAAAATTACTCTGAGCGGATATCGCCTTGGCACTATCTTAATGATTTCAGCTTCTCTTTTTCCGGCGGCCCGGAAACGGCGGTCAAGATCAAGCAGTGTGATTGGCGTTGGGGTGAGCAGAAGTCACAAGTCAGTCTTACCGGTCAATTGCAATCTTTTGCCGGTTTACATGGCGAACTTGAAATTACGGCTCAGAATCTTGATCTTGATCTTCTTTTGCGTCAGAATAAGCCGGAAAGTGACGCTGAAGAGGATGATCCGCCACCAGGTTCTCCAGATGATGGTAAAGTTAAAGCAGTTTTACTTGACGAACTGGCAGCTTCGGTTAAGGCCGACTGGGTTGAAGGTTTATTGTCATGGGAAAAAGCGTTATCTCGGAACAATCTTCAGATAAGAGCCCGAGCCCGGCGTTTGCATTGGCAGCAGATGACAATTGATGAGATTGAGTGTGATTGCTTGATTGATGACTCGGGGGTTGATTTTAAAAAGATTGCGGGCCGTAGCTTTGACGGTGAACTCACAGCTTTTGCTCAATGGCGGTTTGCCGATGATTTTTTTCGGGTTGAATTTCAGCTTGAAGAGATCAATTTTGAAACATTCAATGAGTATCTGAAAAATCCGGATCGCGGCTTGCCGATGCGGGGAGGGCATGGATCTTTAAATCTCGATCTGGAATGGCATGGGCGATCCTTGAAAAGTTGGGAAAAGAGTCTCGATGGAGAACTCGATTTTAATTTTTTTGGTGGTCGTTTGAAAAAATTTACGATGGTCTCCAATATCTGTTCGTTACTTAACCTCTCCCAGTTTGCCGCTTTACGCCTGCCAAAATTCAGTGTTGATCAAGGGGTACCTTATCAAACACTTTCCGGAGTGGGGATAATGGTTGACGGGGTTCTGGAGGTCGAAGAGTATGCCCTGCGGGGGTCGGCGTTAAATCTTTTTGGAGATGGGACTGTCTCTCTGGTTGAGGATTGGGTCGATCTTGATATTGGGGTGCAACCGCTGCAAACGGTTGATAAATTGCTTGCCACGATTCCGGTGGTCGGTTATATCATAACCGGTGATCAAAAGACTTTTGTCGTGATTCCGATGACGGTGCAAGGCCCCTTTGATGATGTTAAGATAAAAACGCAGACGGTTTCCGGTTTGGGTAAGAAAGCCGGAGGCATGATCCAGAGGTTTTTTAAGACCCCGATAAGGCTTTTGCAGATGCCGGGAAAATTGTTAAAAAAGATAGGGGCCGAAAGTCGCCCGGAAACAGCTTCTGAAAAAGAGAATAGTTACGAGAGTAGTAGGTAGCCAAAGTGTTTCGATTTTTATTATGGTTAGGGTTAGGGTATTTTTTCTACCGACTTTTTTTTAAAAGTCGGAGATCGCTTGATAACGGGAGTGGTGATAGAGGTGCGGCCCAAGCTTCGGGGAGCGGGGAGAAAATGGTCAAATGTGCTGTTTGCGGTCTTTATGTCCCGGAAAAAGAGGCCCTCGCCGGAGGCTGGCGTGACCTGGGGCGCTATTACTGTAGTCAAGAGTGCCGCCAGCGAGGAGTGTGATTGGATTAATAGTTATGCCAACTCCTTTTGCAAATTGGCATAGATACTTTTAACATTTTCAACAATTTTCGGATTAACCTCAAACGGGGCTTGATCACGGCGGTCGGCGGCGACGATATCCTGGTCGTAATCAAGAAAACCTAGAACCTTGATATCTTCAAGATTGTTGGTGATGAACTCTTGGTCATCCGTGTTACAGACTTTGTTGCCGACGACAAAGACCTGGTTGATGCCCAGATCAGCCGCCAGTTTTTTGATTTGTCGGGCGGTTTGCAGACTCCGCGAGCCGGGTTCAACGACGACAATAAAAGCATCAATGCCTTTGGTCGCTCCGCGCCCCAGATGTTCAAGGCCGGCTTCCATGTCTAAAATAATACTTTCATCCCGTTGTACGAGGATATGGCGCAGGAGGAATTTCAGGATTACGCTCTCGGGACAGTAGCAGCCGCCGCCGCCTTCCGGAATGGTGCCGAGAACCAATAACTTCAGGTTTTCGCGGCTCAGGCTGAAGCGTTCAGGGATATCATCAACTTTAGGGTTGAGTTTGAACGTGCCGCCGTAGGCCCCTTTTTGTGAACCGGTGCGCTCCTGGATAAAGTCGGTCATCTGGGCAAATGGCGTGATTTTATTGACCTCTTCAATGCTGAAGCCTAAGGCTGAGGCGAGATTGGCATCGGGATCGGCATCAATGGCCAGCACTTTATGGTCACTTGAGGCGATGACCCGGGCCAGAGTTCCGGCCAACGTGGTTTTGCCGACCCCTCCTTTACCTGAAATTGCAATTTTCATGATCTTGATTTCCTTAGTTAAAGAGATTTATCTTGATAGTTTTGTGAAATATTTGTTATCTTCGCAATGTATGTTCTCAGTCGAAAAAAATCAAGTCCGATTATTGAAAAAATGATGTCCAAAAACAAAGAAAAACCTGAAAGTCTCGATCAAGTCGGTCATCGGCAGCGCTTAAAGGCGCGTTTTGCCCGGCAGGGGTTGGCGGGTTGGCATGATTATGAAGTTCTTGAACTGCTTTTGGGTTATGCCATCCCGCGGCGCGATGTAAAACCTCTGGCGAAAGAGTTATTGCGGAAATTTGAGACCATAAAAAGGGTGCTTGATGCGCCTGCGGATCGCTTGCAGGAGATTGCCGGAATGGGGCCGCAAAGTGCCCGGTTTCTTAAATTATGTCGGGAGCTTCTGGTTCTCTATCTCGAACAACCGGATCGTCAACGCCAAGCCGTAACCTCGCCGGAGCAGATCGGAGAGTTGTGCCGATCTCGGCTTGAAGGACTGCCTGAAGAGCAGTTTTTAGTCCTCTTTCTTGATAACCGGCATCGTTTGATTGCCAGTGAGATAATGCATCGGGGCACCGTCGATATGAGTGTTGTCTATCCCCGCGAAGTTTTGACCCGAGCTTTACTGCATCGGGCGGCGGCTCTGTTGGTTGCTCATAATCATCCCGGCGGCAGCCCGACGCCATCCGCCGATGATCTCAAGATCACGCAAGAGTTGAAAAAAGCCGCCGCTACTCTTGGAATTCGTCTGCTTGATCACCTGATCGTTGCCGGTAGTCAAGTCGTTAGTTTGAAAGAGTTGGGAGATTTATAAAAAAAACTTATGTCAATTATTAACCGTTATCTGCAGCGGGAGATTTTGCTCCCCTTTTTTTATGCCCTGGTAGCTCTGGTTTTCATCCTTTTGTTGGGGCAGCTCTTCAAGATTGTCAATATGGTGGTTTCTGAAGGGGTGCGGGTTTGGGATGTTGTGCGCCTGGTCTTAGCTTTAATTCCTAAAATTCTGACTATGGCGCTGCCGATCTCGTTCTTTTTTGCGGTCTTGGTCGGTTTGGGGCGTATGGTTGGAGATGGGGAGGTTGTGGCTTTGAAAGCGGCCGGAGTATCTCCTTATGCTCTGTTTAAGCCGGTTTTGCAACTTGCGCTTGCTTGTACCTTTATTACCTTGTTGGTGAGTGCTTGGTTGGCTCCCTGGGGAATGCGTCAGGTGCGTCAGGTAACCTTTGAGATTTTGCAGGAAAAAGTGACTTTGGCGTTACGCTCTCAATCTCTTAATCTGGCATTTCCGGGTATGGCTATCTATATGGGTAAGATTAATCGGGAAAACGGACGGGTGGCTGAGGTTTTTATTGAGGATCGCCGGCATGGTGACCAGCCCCAGACAATTACGGCCTTAGAGGGGGTGATTGTCGGTGATCGCAGCTCATCGACGTTGTTGCTGCAGCTTGAAAACGGTACGATTCATGAATACGATCCGTCGCAGGAGAGTTACCGGGTGACCGATTTTTCCCAATATCGGATCAATTTTGATATTTCCGATCTCTTGGGTGAAGAGGGGCAAGTGAAACTTAAAAACCGGGCCATGTCAAATTCCGACTTATTGCGCAAGATTGCTCTTAGAAAGAGAGAAGGGGGCGACCCGTTTGGGGCTCAGTCAACTCTTTATGAACGTTTTACTCAGCCTTTCTCCTGTCTCGCTTTTGCCTTGTTAGGACTGGCTCTGGCCTTGGTGCCGATCCGCAGCGGAGCCCGTTTTCAGGGCTTTGTTTTTGGTCTTATCTTTATTTTAGCCTACTATCTGACCGGAATGGTAACCGAGTATCTGGCTGAATGGCAACCCTCGCTGGTACTTTTCTTCTTCTGCTTGCCGAATCTTATTTTCCTCTCCTTGGGCGCTTTTTTATTGTACATGAAACAGCGTGAAGCGGAACTCTCTTTTGGGGTCTGGAATAAAATTGTCACGCTGGTGAAGAGTCGCTGATCATTCTGATCTTACTCCAGATCTAGTCGAAACGTAATACTGTTACTCTCCTGACTCTCTACCTCAAAGCCGAAGCTTCGGCAAAAGTTTATCATCTTCTGGTTTTCTGCCAGGACTATTCCGAAAATCTGCTTGATCTTGCGGTCTTTGGCGATCTCCAGCAAATGCTTCATCAGGATAGCGCCGACGCCTGAGCCCTGAAATTCGTCGGCGACGACGATGGCAAATTCGTGTTGGTCAAGCCGGGGTTGGTAGCTTAGACGGTTAACCCCGATTGAGCGCGTCCGGTTGTTCTCCTCCAGCAAAGCGATGATGGCCATCTCCCGGTCATAATCGATCTGGGTGAAACGGGCCGCCTGTTCATGGGTTAAATGGCGGCGGAAACTGAAAAAGCGAAAATAGTTGGTCTGGCGTGAGAGTGAGCTGAAAAGTTCATGGTGAAGCTCTTCATCTTCCGGTCGAATCGGTCGAATTAACAATTTGCGGCCATCGCGAAGTTGGTCGTGAAACTCATACTCGTTGGGGTAGGGGGCGATAACCAGGTGCCGGGGTGCCTGAATAGCACTTTTTTTGATTTCGATGGCGGCGTGATTAATCTTGAAACTCTGCCGGCTGGTCTCTTGCAAAAAAAGCTCTAGGTTGATTATCTCCGGGCAGTCAGTGATGATGCTGGCCAGGCGCAAGAGGATTATGGCCAGATCTTCATTTAGTTCCGGGCTGCGGTGTTTCAATGCCCGGGCGGCGGCTGAGCGGGAGATCATGACTTGAGCCAGAAACGGGTTTAGTGGGGGGAGCATAATTGATTTTTCGGGCAAAATCTCTGCCGCTATCCCATTCAGGCTTAAGTAAAGATAGGGCCCGAATTCGATGTCGATAGCAGCTCCGGCTTTAAGCAAGAGCCCTTCGTCAAGTGGCGGATCGTTATCTGTTTTGAGGTGCAGCCCATAGGTCTCTAATAGTTGCAGGGAGGGTGCTTTCGGCAAGGTTGTTTTCTTTCTTTTCAGGAAGGGGCTGAGAAATTCACGGGAGTTAAGATGATTGATGCTGTATTTTTGGTGAAAGCGGGGGGTTAAGGCGGTTAGTTGGTTGAGCTTATGGCGATAGCGGCGGCTGTAGAGATAGGCGTTGAGAGCCGCCGGAACACTGAAGTAGACATAGATTCTCTGGCGTGCCAGGGGGGCGGCGACTCTTCGATCTTTGGGTTTGGCATTGAGCCAGGTGTAGGTTACGGCGCAGTAGTGGTGTTCAAGCTGTTTTTGTACCTGGTTGATCAATTGACGGGGGTCGAGGGTCTGGTGGGCCGCCGCCAGAATAATCAGGGCATCAAACTCTTCGGCTTCAAGGCAGGCGGCGATAGCCGCCGAGAAAGTTTCGGTATCAGTGGTGCCACCGACATCTATCGGGTTTTGAATTAGTTTGTGCGGTATTATCTGCCGCAGTTTTTCGGTTAACTGTTTTGACAGCGGGGTTGGCTCAATCTCGTTAAAAAGAAGGCTGTCAACCGCGAAGATGGCGAGGCCGCCGGAGTTGGTGATGATGCCGAGCCGGTCTCCGATTGGGATATTGCGGCGTGACAGGGAGCGGCCGGCCAGGAGCAACTCTTTGAGATTGTCGACCGAGATAATGCCGGCCCGGCGAAAGGCGCTGTCGTAGACCGGGCCGTTACCGATTTGCGCAAAAACCCGCCGCTGCATGACCTCGTGGATTTTTGGATGACGTCCGCTCTTAATCGCAATAATTGGTTTGATCCGTGAAACTGAGCGGCAGGCACTGATGAATTTCCTGACATTACGGATATTTTCCAGATAGAGCAGGATCGCATCAACTTCCGGGTCGTTACCGACAAAGTCTATGAGGTCGCCAAAATCGACATCAAGCAGTGAACCGATGCTGGCGATGTGACTGAAACCGATATCAAGTTCTCCGGCGAGGTCGATGATGGTGCCGAGGACGGCTCCGCTTTGTGAAAAAAAAGCAATCTTACCGGCTGCCGGAAGCTGGGAGAAGGATGAAAGGTTGAGTTGAATCGGCGGGCGCAGGATGCCGCTTGAATTGACACCGATGATTCGGGTACTATTTTTTTTGGCGCTGTCGGCAATTTGAATGAGGGTTTGCCGATCCCGGTCTGAGCTGATATTTTTGCTGATGGCGATGGTGGCGGTTTTGGCCAGTATTTCAGTTTTAAAGTAGGCGGGGAGTTCATGGAGTGGACAAATCAGGAAAAGCAGATCAATATCCTCATGGATCTGCTCCAAAGAGTCGACATATTTAAAACCGTTGCGTCGATTATGTTTCCGGGTGTCGATTATGTAGACCGTGCGCGGCAGGGCGGTTTGTTCAAGGTTGTTCAGTAATTCATTGAGTTTCAGGTCGTTACTGTCGGCGGAGGTGCCGGCCACGGCAATGACCTGGGGATTAAAGAGTTTTTCGAGTTGGCTGACACTCATTTTTTGTTACCTCACTTTAATCCATATTTATCCAAACGGTAACGCAGGGAACGAAAGGTCAGGCCGAGGAGTTCGGCGGCTCGGGTTTTGTTGCCGTTACACTGCTTAAGGGCTTGTTCAATAAGGTCGGTTTCAAGCCGGGCGACGACATCTTCAAGGTCGAGCCCCTCTTTAGGTAATTTCGTTGTGGTGAGCTCGGTTTGAGACTTTTGCCGGACAATTTCAGGTAAGGTTGAAAGGGCTATGATTCCGTCGCCGGATTCGAGAACCACGCAGCGTTCAACAATGTTTTCCAGTTCGCGGATGTTGCCGGGGTAGTCATAGTTCATTAGAGCCTGGCTGGCTTCCGGGCTGAAACCGTTGATCTCGCGGTTGTATTCGTGGCCGTACTGCTGGAGGAAGTGTTTGAGCAGAAGCGGGATATCTTCTTGACGTCGGCGCAAGGGCGGCAGGTCGATGCGGATGACGTTGAGCCGGTAGAAGAGATCCTGGCGAAATTCACCGCTGTTGACAGCATCCTGAAGATTCCGGTTGGTTGCCGCAATAAACTGCAGATCGACACTGGTCTCTTTGGGCGTACCGACCTTTTGGAAACGTTTTTCCTGGATGACCCGCAAGAGCTTAACTTGTAGAGCGGGAGGTATTTCAGCGATTTCATCGAGAAAAAGAGTGCCCCCGTCAGCCGCTTTCAGGTAGCCATCGGTGTTGCTGACCGCGCCGGTAAACGCCCCTTTAGTGTGCCCGAAGAGTTCACTTTCAATCAGATGTTCCGGAATGGCGGCACAGTTAACGGCGACAAATGGTTTCTCTTTGTGGGGGCCGGAAAAATGGATAGCCCGGGCCACCAGCTCTTTGCCGGTACCCGATTCTCCACAGACCAGGACATTGGTTTTGGTCGGTGCGACCTGTTTAATGATCTCGTAGATGGCCATCATCGGCGGGCTTTTGCCGATCAGGTTGTCAAAACCGAAACGTTTTTCAAGCTCCTGGCGTAATCTCAGATTTTCACGTTGGAGTTGTGAGTTCTTGAGGGCTTTTTCGACGGTTAAAAGAACCTCGTCAACTTTGAAGGGTTTATTTATGTAGTCAAAGGCGCCATTTTTCATCGCTTCGATGACGGTTGCTGTCGAGGCGAACGCCGTGATCATAATTGTTTCAGTAGTTGGAGTTCTTTTTTTGACTGTACGCAGTAGTTCGAGGCCGCTCATCGTCGGCATTTTAAGGTCGCTGATAACCAGATCGTAATTGGTTGTTTCGAGACTGGTTACGGCGGCGAAGGCATCGGTAAAACAGCTTACCTGGTAGCCGTTACGCAAGAGGATGATCTCAAGAAAATCACACATGCTCTGTTCATCATCAACGACCATGATGTGGAGATTTCGGTTGTTGTCGGCTTGCTCTTTTTTCATATTATCCGCCATCTATTATTTAACCCACCGCCGGAAAACAGATTTGAGCACAAGTTCCCGTGCCTCCGCCTTCTCTTTTGCCGAGTTGGATATTGCCATTGTTGATATTGGTCAGTTGGAACGCGATGTAGAGACCGAGGCCGGTACCCGCAGCCTTGGTCGTAAAGAAAGGTTCAAAGATCTTTTTGGCAACTTCATCGTTGATGCCGGGGCCGTTATCACAGATCATGATTCTAACCCACGCCGGCTTGCCGTCGGTAGGTTCAATCTTCCCGGATCGATTCTCATCTGGGGTCGGGTTGTTGGTGTTGGTCATGATGCCATCTTTTGTGGTTTGGCTTGAAATCGTTATTTCGCCGCAGTTGTCGACCGCTTCCAGAGCATTTTTCAAAAGATTCCAAAATATCTGTTCGAGCTGTTCCGGGTTGGCTTTAATCGAAAAATTATCGGTATGGTAGTTTTCGTTAAAGCGGGTATGGGGAAATTGAGAACGAAAGAGAAAAACTATGTCCTGGAGCAGGGCAATCAGGTTGGTGGTTGTTTGCTCTTTGCCTTCGAGGCGGGAAAATCCGAGAAAATCGCTGATCAGGTGATTTAGTCGCTGACTCTCTTTGAGGACAATCTGAAGCAGTCGATGGTGAGTATCGTTTTGAACCGGGAGGTCTTTGGCCAGAATCTCAATCGAACCGCTGATCGCGGCCAGGGGGTTTCTGATTTCATGAGCAATGCCGGCCGAAAGGCGACCAATAGCAGCCATTTTGCGGGATGCCTGGAGGCGTTCTTCAATATCTTTCAATTCAGTCAGATCCTGGAAGATGAGAATCCAACCCAAGTTATGGTTGTGACTTTTCATTAAGGGCGTAAATGAGAATCCGAGGATAAGTTGTGATCCTTGGGGCTGCTGATAGATGACCTCTTGGCGTTGGCGCCCCAGGTTTTCGGTGGCTGGTGGCAGGTTTGAAATGATTTCGTGAAGGTTGTGCTTGAGAAGGTTATTTCTCTCCAACCCAAGGATAGTTTGACCGGCTTGATTGATAGAGTTGACCACCAGTTGTTGATCGGTGGTTATTAGGCCGGAGTCGATGGAAGCGATAATATGCTCGTTTAAGTCTTTAAATTCCTTGAGATCCTTGGTTGCTTCTTGCAGACGTCTTCTGGTGTCGAGGCGTTCTTGGGCAATGAATCGTAAAATGAAAGCAGTCAGGTAGAAAGGTGCCAGGTTGAAGAAGAGTTGGGAGACGATTTTGTGGTTGCTGCTGACTAGTGGTGGTAGAGGCAGAAAACTCTGAAAAGGGTTGTAGGTATGGGCAAAGATAATTACAAGATAGAGAAACGTGCAGTAAAAAAGGAGGGTGATCGTGTGCTGGCGTTTCAGGTAGAGGGTGCCGCCCAGAATAATAAAATAGAAAAGTGGAAAAAAGAGGCTGTAGAAGCCGCCGGTCAGATAGAGAAGTCCGGCAATCAGGGTTGCATCAACCAGGAGTTGTTGCTGGATGAAACGTTCCGGCTTGGTGATTTTGGACAGACGTCGGGCATAGAATATGGTTAAAAGATAGGTCAGGATAATAAAGCTGTAGAGCGGGATCGGGACTGGGGCTGATTCATGGGGCCAGATAAACTCAAAGAGAATCAAGGCTCCGAGCAAGAGAGTGACTAAAAAGAGGCGAAAAATCAGCAGTGGTTTTAGCCGGTCTGAGTGGTTGACTTGGTTCATATTAATGAACCACTTCTCCCATTTTGAAAATCGGCAGGTACATACCGACAATCATGGTTCCTAAAATTCCGCCTAGGAAAACCATCAGCAGAGGCTCAATCAGTGAGGTGATGGCACTGACAGCGGTATCGACCTCATCATCATAAAAATCGGCAATTTTATTAAGCATCTGATCCAGAGCTCCAGTAGTTTCACCGACGGATATCATCTGGACGACCATGGACGGGAAAATACCGCTCTCCATCAGGGGCTCGGCAATGGTTTTGCCTTGGCTGATACTTTCCCTGGTGTTCATAATTGCTTTTTCAAGAACGACATTGCCGGCCGTGCGGGCAACAATGTCTAAAGAGGTGAGGATCGGTACGCCGCTGGAGATCATAGTTCCCAGGGTTCGGGTGAATTTGGCAACTGCGACCTTGCGTAAAAGGGGGCCGAAAATCGGCATTTTTAAAAACATGTTGTCAAAAAAGTAGTGCACTTTATCGCTGTTTTTGTAGAGTTTTTTGAGGGTGAAAACGGTCAGAAATAGTCCTGCCAAGATAAATATGACATTGCTCCGCATAAAGGAGCTGATGTTGACGATTATCTGGGTTAATAGTGGCAGTTCAGCGCCGAAGCCGGAGAACATTTTCTGGAAAGAGGGGATGACAAAGATCATCATGATGGCGATGACGATGATGGCGACACAGAGCACGGAAGCCGGGTAGACCAGTGCCCCTTTTACCTTTTTCTTTAACTTCATATTCTTTTCCATGAAGAAAGCGAGGCGTCCGAGGATGATATCCAGAGCTCCGCCGGTTTCACCGGCTTCGACCATATTGCTGTAGAGCGTATCAAAGGTTGTGGGATGTTTTTTTAATGCATCCGCCAGGGTTTCACCTTTTTCAACATCCTCCTTGACGGTTGTCAAAACCTTTTTGAACTCTTTGTTCTCCTGTTGGCTGGACTGAATCTCGAGGCATTGGATGATCGGCAGGCCCGCGTTGATCATGGTTGCAAACTGGCGGGTAAAGACGACGACATCCTTTTCCGGTACCTTGGCTTTCAGGAAAGGGAGGTTGATCTCGATATCTTTGGCTTTTTTTCTGACCTTAAGGTCGGTTATACCCTGTTTGCGCAGGCTTAAAGTGACGACGCTTTCGGAGAGTGCTTCGATCTCCCCGTTGATTTTTTTACCCTGACGGTTTTTGCCCTGCCATTTAAACGTGTCCATGATCTGTCCTTTTAATTAGTAAGAGTGCTAAATAACCACCTGGCCCAGCATCTGTTTTAATTCCATCAGATCATTACTTTTGGCAAAGGCATCATCAATCGTGATTTTGCCGGTCTGATAGAGGGTGGCCAGTGACTGGTTCATGGTCTGCATTGAAAACTTGCTTTGACCAACCTGCATCTGGGAGTAGATCTGATGGACTTTGTCTTCCCTGATCAGATTTCGGATAGCGGCATTGGGTACCATTAGCTCCAAGGCTAGAACCCGACCTTTGCCGCTGCGGTGAGGCAGGAGTTGTTGTGAGATGACGGCCTGGAGAACGAAAGAGAGTTGGGAGCGGATCTGGGGCTGTTGGTGAGAGGGGAAAATGTCAATAATCCGGTTGATGGTCTGGGCGCAGGAGTTGGTATGCAGCGTGGCCAGGGTCAGGTGGCCGGTTTCAGCCACGGTCAGACTCGAAGCGACGGTTTCCAGATCACGTAATTCTCCAACCAGGACAACATCCGGATCTTGACGCAGGATGTAGCGCAAAGCTTTGCTGAAGTCCTCGGTGTCAGCTTTTACTTCACGTTGGTTGACAATGCAGTTCTTGTGGCTGTGGATAAATTCAATCGGGTCTTCGATGGTAATGATGTGTTCGTGACGCTCTTCGTTGACCTGATCAATCATTGATGCCAGGGTCGTACTTTTACCGCTGCCGGTCGGCCCGGTTACCAGAATCAGTCCGCTCGGTTTACGCATCAGTTCCTGAACTATCGGCGGCAGGCCAAGTTCGCTGAAAGGTTTGACCTCGTAGGGAATGGCCCGAAAGGCACCGGCTACCGTACCGCGCTGAATAAAAATGTTGGCGCGAAAACGGCTGACCCCTTTGAGACCGAAGGAGAGGTCAAGCTCATTGTCTTTTTCAAAGCGGTGCTTCTGGCTGTCGGTCAGGACGCTGTAGCACATCTGCTTGGTTTCATTAGCGTTTAAAGGGGGGAGGTGGAGAGGTTCCAGAATTCCGTCAATACGAATCTGGGGCGGACTGGCAACCGTCAGGTGAAGGTCTGAGGCACCTTTATCAATCATAATTTTCAAAAGTTCATGCAGACTGGCCATAAGTGATACTCCATTAGTGATTTAACGTTAATCTCGAGCCGACACCCTGAGGACCTCCTGAAAACTGGTGGTTCCTTCAACAAGTTTGCTCAAGCCACTTTGGCGCAGGCTCTTCATGCCGTTTTTGATAGCCATAGCTTTTAGTTCCATCGTGTTGGCCCCGTCGATAACTGCGGTTTTAAGTTGATCATTAAGACTCATAACCTCATAGAGGGCGATACGTCCTCTGTAGCCGGTTCGGTTGCACTCTTCACAGCCGTCACCGACCAGGCAGACCGCATGTTCTGCGGTTTCCGGATCCATGCCGCTTTGGATTAAGGCGCGAACCGGTATGTCTTCTTTTTTGCTGCATTTTTGGCAGACTTTTCGGGCCAGGCGCTGAGCAATGATTATATTGACGGAGGAGACGATGAGGAAAGGTTCAACTCCCATATTAACCATTCTGGTGATACTGCTTGGAGCATCGTTGGTGTGCAGGGTGGAGAGAACCAAGTGGCCGGTTAAGGCGGCCTTGATGCTAATCTCAGCAGTTTCCAGGTCACGCATCTCACCAACCAGAATGATGTCGGGATCCTGGCGCAGAAAAGAGCGCAAAGCGGACGCGAAGGTTAGGCTGATAGACTCTCTGATCTGAACCTGGTTGATGCCGGGCAGGTTGAATTCGACCGGATCTTCAGCTGTCATTATATTGTCTGAAACTTTATTGAGTTCGCTCAAGGCGGAGTAGAGGGTTGTCGTCTTGCCGCTGCCGGTCGGGCCGGTTACCAGAATCAAGCCGTAGGGCTGGTGGATGGCGTCATCGACCACTTCCAACATGCTTGGTTCAAGTCCTAATTTGGTCATGTCGAGTTGGAGGTTGGATTGGTCGAGCAGGCGCATGACAATTTTTTCGCCAAAAAGGGTTGGCAGCACCGAGACCCGCATATCCATCGATTTACCTTTGCCGAGCTTCATTTTAATTCGTCCATCCTGGGGCAGGCGGCGTTCGGCAATGTCTAATTCGGACATGATTTTGATGCGGGAGAGGATTGCGTTTTTGAGTTTCATTGGCGGTTTCATGATCTCATACAAAACTCCGTCAATGCGGTAGCGAACCCGGAAAAATTTTTCGTAAGGTTCAATATGGATATCGCTGGCTTCGCGACGAATGGCGTCGACCATGATTTTATTGACCAGGCGGATGACCGGCGCATCTTCAGTCTCTTTTTGGAGGATGGAAGAGTCAGGTTCGTCATCACCCTGAACCAGTTCAAGCTCTGAATCGTCAAAGTCGGCGATAATATCGTCAAGCATCGATGATGAGTCGTAAAATTTATCTATCGCCTCCTTGATCGATATTTCAGAGGCGACAGTGATTTCAACATTGTAGCCGGTAATGAATTTAATGTCGTCAATCGCGGAGAGGTCGGTCGGGTCGCAGGCTGCGATAATCAGGGTTGAGCCGATACGGTTGATCGGCATGATGTGGTGCTTGTTGACTAGCTCGCTGGGAACCAGTTCAATGACTTCATCACTAATCGAAAAATCGTGCAGGTTGACAGCCGGAACGCCGAACTGGACACTCAGGAAGTTGACCAGATCGTCACTGCTGAGATAGCCCAGTCGAACCAGGGTTGAGCCCAGGCGTCCCGGATTCGTTTTCTGCTCACTCAAGGCATGGGCCAGTTGGTCATTGCTGATCAGTTTGGCGTTGATCAGAAGTTCGCCGATGCGTTTGTTTGATTCTTGGGATGTCATCAATTAGTCCATTGTAGGAGGCTCATTTAATTGCATACTGCAATAATTGTTCCGTATCCTGTGAACGGAGGAGCAGTTTTTAAAGATTACTTCAACTACGGAGTATACACGGGTTTGTGATTTGTATCAACCCATAAGGTGTGTCCATCACAACTGGATGTTCTGTTTTGTGCATCCGATGTTTTATGTTTATTAATGATATTGTAGATAAAATCACCAAGATTCTCTTTTGCGTTAGTGGTTGGTTTTATGGTGTGGGATTTACTACAATATGTTTTGGTTCTTCACTTACTTTATAGATGTTTATGCTAAAGTATTGATAAATAAAGTTTTTTTTATTTATTGATAATGGTCTACTCGGTTCGGCCTTGTGATAAAAAGTTCATTGTTTGCGGTTGAATAGAATAATGTTTTTTTTCTTGACATAATCATTACGATGTTTTAATTATACATAGTTATGAATAAATTCTTAACTTTTCCCCTGGCCGGATGAAGGTCGAGCGGGAGACTTAAACCCATCCCGGAAAGGAGGTGTGGGGGGTAGGGGCGCATCGCTTGGTCGATGCCGACTGATTTGATAGTGCGCAGTGTAGTGGTTTCGCTTTCTTACTTTATATTTTATTTACTTGCGACTACAGCTGGGCCGGGGAAAACAGCCTTTAATGACTAAGGAGGAGACGTAAAAATGAGCGAAGATCGTTATCATATTAACATTTTTAAACCTAATGGTGAATTCCAGAAGACCGAGATTTCCTATATCTGGCTGATTCTGGCAATCTGGGCTGTGGCTACGTACGGCTTTCAGCTTTTGTTGAAGATCGTGCAGCGCAACCCGCAAGGTGAAAGCTTTTTGACCGATATGCAGTTTCTGGGCTTTCCTTTCCACTACTGGTTTACCGGGCAGTTTCTGATCATTCTGTTTATCCTGCTCTGCATCTGGTTCAATACCCTGATTGATGGTCTTGAAGACCGCCATGGTAAGGGCGACATTTAATTAGATTAAATGTTGATCGGAAACTGTAGCGTTTCACACCCGGCTTGAGGTCGGCTGTAGAGACGGTTTGAAAAAATAAGGAGTTTTTCAATGGAAGCTAGTTTTAAGTTAGGGCCAGCGATTATTTTGTGCGTGGTTCTTATCGCGTTTGTCGGGATCGGGGTTGGTCATAAGGCCAAGGATCAGGATGATTACTGGGCTGCCGGCCGTGGTATCGGTCGGGTCGGGGCTGGAGCCGCGATCGCCAGTAACTGGATGAGTGCCGCGAGTTTTCTCGGTATGGCTGGTCTGCTTTACTTGAAAGGTTATTTTGCTCTGGCTTATGTTATCGGCTGGACTGGTGGTTACGTTATGTTGCTGGTTCTGATGGCCGGTCAGATTCGTCGTTTCGGTAAATATACGGCAGCTGACTTTATCGGTGACCGTTTTGAATCGCAGACCGCTCGTCTGATTGCTGCCTGTACTGCGATTATCATCTCCCTGACCTATGCTATTGGTCAGTATAAAGGTATTGCGATGATGTTCCAGTGGGTCTTCGGTATGAACTATGCGACTTCGGTTATTGTTGGTACCGGCGTCGT
The DNA here is from genome assembly GCA_034659215.1 of Pseudomonadota bacterium. Lineage (GTDB taxonomy): Bacteria > Desulfobacterota > Anaeroferrophillalia > Anaeroferrophillales > Tharpellaceae > Tharpella. The sequence goes on from JAYEGS010000009.1 coordinate 40,350, forward strand.
TCTGGCCTACATTATTATCGCCGGTATGCTGGGTGCGACCAAGAATATGCAGTTCCAGTATATCATTATCATCACCGCTTTTATCTTCCCGCTCGTTTTTATCGCTAAAAAGTTGGGTTATTTCTACCTGATTCCAGAGATCGGTTACGGTTCCGCAGTTTGGGATTTAGGGCATAAATTTGGTTCCGATCCTAATAACCTTAAATACGTACAGCCTTGGGGTGTTGCCAGTACTTATAAATGGATTGCCCTCTGTTTTACGCTGATGGTCGGTACTGCCGGTCTGCCCCACGTTCTCTCTCGTTTCTACGTTGTTCCCAATACCCGTGACGCCCGTTGGTCGGTGGTCTGGGGTCTCTTTTTTATCGGTCTGCTCTACTGGAGTTCTCCGGCTTATGCGGCTTTCGCTCGCATCCAGAATGCTATCGCCGGCGTCCAGCCGGTTAAAGCTCTGGCCGATGTTATCGTTATCTCTGCAGCTGAAAATGCGGGTCTGCCCCAGTGGTTTACCGGTTATCTGGCGGCGGGTGCGATTAGTGCCGCCTTCTCGACGGTTTCCGGTCTGCTGCTGGCCGCCGGCGGGGCCTGTTCGCATGATATCTACTATCGGATTATCAATCCCAATGCTTCCGAGCAGTCCCGGATGATGGTCTCCAAGATTGCGGTTTTCGTTCTTGGTCTGGTAGTTATTACGTTCGCCCTCAAACCCTTTGCTCTGATCGCCCAGATTGTGGCCATGGCTTTCGCGATTGCCGGGAACACCATTTTCCCGACCTTCCTGCTTGGTGTCTGGTGGAGTCGTTCCAATAAGCAGGGTTGTATCGCCGGGATGTTGGTTGGTCTGACGCTGACTGCCTTCTTCTTCTTCTGGGGTAAAGGCAACGATCATTGGTTGGCCCAGTTGATCCCGTTTACCTCATCATCACTGATTCTGATGCCGATCGCTCTCTTTACAAACATCATTGTCTCCTCGATGACCCCGCCGCCATCACTGGAAATTCGCAAGTTCCTCTGCGAACAGGTGCATGGTATCAAGTTTGACTAACACTCTCTTTTAGGTAAGAGAATAACGATTAAAAAAAAGAGGTGACGCAATTTGCGTCACCTCTTTTTTTTTGTAGCTTTTTTTTCGGCGATTGTTTATCTTGGTCTTACAGTATAAAAATCTCACTCTGTCCAATGTGGGGACAGGGTTTAACGAAACGACCGGTAACCAATAAACGCTGTAGTGTCCGGGTATAAATCAACCGACAGCTATCGGCAGCCTGTCCCCCTCGAAGTGGGCGAAGCAATGTTCGTCGTTCCCCGCTTTAACTTAACTGTAGGTTACAAATTAAGTAACTATTCAGCTAACCCGTGAATTCAGGGGACACAATCCCGATTTCCTTCGGAGAATCAGGTTATGTCCCCAGAATTCACTGAAATCCTTCAAAATTTGAAGCTTTTCTAGTTACGCTGAATAGTTACCAAATTAAAACTATAGGCTCCGGCCAGGCCAACTTAGGAATTTTCAAATTATGCCGACAAATTACCAGTCAGCCGATTTCAGTCAGCTCTATCGGAAATTTAAAAATGATGGTGTAGTTGATGATTTAATGCGCCTGAATTCTCTTGTCGATCTGGGGAAGGATTATGTTTTTTTTCCGAATCTGGTCGAACATATCAGTTTTCTAGACCGGGGTTGCGCCATTCTTGATGAGCGTCGTGATTACCTGAAAGTACGTTACGCCGAGGTTCTCAAGTTGACCGAAAGAATCGGTCTTGCAATAAAGTTGGAAGAGTTGGTTGAGCTGCATCGGCGCCTTAATGTGGTGGCGATTGAGCTCTATTTACGCGGCATTGGAGTTATGGAGATTCATGCTCTGATCACCTCTTACCGGCATCGCTTGACCGAAAAAGTTATTGCTATAGTCAGTGAAAAACTGGCCCCGTTGCCTTGTGAGTTTGCTTGGTTTAATATGGGTAGTGACGGGCGGCGCGAGCAGACTTTTTTTACCGATCAGGATAATGCTCTGGTCTATAAGGTCGATGGCGTAGATGAGATAGATGCGTTTTTTGAGAACTTTGCTAATGAGGTAGTTGCGGCCTTGGATCAGGTTGGATTTGCGCTATGCAGCGGGAATATCATGCCATCCAATCCCGACTGGCGGGGTTCTTTGGCAGGGTGGGGTCGTAAAATGGAAGAGATATTTCATGACCAAAGTCAGGATAATCTGTTGCGGGTTATTATTTTGATGGATGTTACCTTCTGTACCGGATCCAATGCTCTGGGTCAGCGTCTGATCGACAAGGTCCATCAGATGATTCATGACAATTTTGGTGCCCTGATGGTGATGGCACGCAGTGCCATCATGTCGAATGTGGCGCTGACCATGTTTAAAAAACTTCGCTTAGAAAAGAGCGGTGATCACCGGGGGATGTTTAATGTGAAACTTTACGGCTGGGCTCCTCTGATTATGACGGCCCGGGTTTTTGCCTTAAAGTATGGATTGACTGATAACAACACGATTGAACGGATTAAACACCTTGAAGCTCAGAACCATTTTGAGGCTGAGCTTTCGCTGGATTTGCAGAAAGCCTATCGGGTGCTGTCAAATGCCAAAATGGTCTCTCAGGTCGAGGCGATAGTTTCCGGGCGTAAATACGACTATTATCTTGATCCTGAGACTCTGAAAGAGTCTGAGCAGGTTGAACTCAA
>JAYEGS010000009.1:43147-62153 GCA_034659215.1 Pseudomonadota bacterium
AGAAAGCCTATCGGGTGCTGTCAAATGCCAAAATGGTCTCTCAGGTCGAGGCGATAGTTTCCGGGCGTAAATACGACTATTATCTTGATCCTGAGACTCTGAAAGAGTCTGAGCAGGTTGAACTCAAACAGGCTCTAAGCAGTGTCGAAGCACTGCAAAAATTGGCCTACAATAGTTTTTTCGGTAGCTCAGGGCTGTAATCCAAGCTACTGGCAAAGTAAAATGTTTAGATGCGATGCGTCCAAGGCCTGAGGAATGAGTTGTACGTTAGTACTTCGCAGTGACGAAGGCCGCAGGAGAACGAAGCAGATGAACGTTTTACTTTGTCGTCATTCGTGGGCGAGACAGCATTGGGCTAATGCCTTGAGAATGTCGCCGCGGGTAACGATGCCGACCAGCAGACCATCTTCTACTACCGGTAGACGATTAATGTTGTTTTCGGTCATGATCAGGGCGCATTTTTCGACCCCTTCAACCGGTTGCACGGTCATGACCTTGCTCTTCATGTGGTCGACAACGTAGTTCGAGCAGGTTCGTCGGATCTGTTCCAATGAACTGCAATCCAGATCAAAAGTGGTTATCAGGGGAAGGATATCCTTGCGGGAAATCACTCCAACAACCCTGCCCTGTTCAGTTACCGGAGCCCCGGTAATATTTTTTTCCAGAAAAAGATCGATCACATCGCATACCCGATCCTGTGGAGTAACGCTCAAAACCTCCCGGTTCATGATCTCGCTTACCTTCATTGATACTTTCCTCTTAAAATATTCTCGGACAACCTTTTTGATATAGGTAGTTTGACCGTGCTGTGTTTTTGATAAGGCTTATTTTCATGGTCTTAATTTGGGCCACATATTATATCTTAAAGGGTGTATTTGTCAACCAAACAATAAGTCGAGTGTAAACAAAGTTTTAACTATTCAGCGTAATAACCTTAAAGCCACTACAATTGGTGTGAACATTGGCTTCGCCCGGCTTCGAGGGGGACACAGCTCAGATCGGCAAGCGGCTTGCAGCCGCCGCCTGGAGCAATGTCCCCGTATCGAGATAGTTTGAAGAGAACATTACGCTGAATAGTTACGTTAAGTTTTTGCAGTGTTTTTTGATTGTTTTTTTATTTTATCCTATATCACATTGTTAATACTGACTCTTTGTAGGCTTATTTGTGGATTGTATACACTATTTAAGGTTGCTATGAAGAACTTTTTAGCGTATATGAACTTTCTTTTTATCAATACTGGAATTTATGGTTGAATTATTTACTTTTGTCCGAACTGACGGTTTTTCGGCGTAGTGGATTTTAAAAAGACTTTATTATTCTAAATGGCTGTCCGAGAATAGTAATTTTTTCGCTTAACTTTAGAGTTGGGAAAAAGGTGTTTTCGGTAACTTTCTGGAATAGAGTTGATCAAGGAGATATTATAAGATGGCTTTGAAACGAAGAAAAGTTGATTTTAAGCGGGATTTTGAATTCACATATAATGGGGCTCGCTTGTTTGACCGCAAGAAATATGTGCAGGATATAAAAGGCGAGGCGGGAAGTGATTTTGCTGCCATGAGTCAACAGCAGGATTTTATCGGTGACGGTAATAATGCTGCCGTCAATGTTTTGAAACGGACGGTTACCGGACTGGTCGGTTATCCGATCACTCCTTCAACCCCGATTGCCGAGGGTATGGCGAAAGCCTATGCGGATGGTTTTGTTAATGCATTCGGTGAACGGATCTTTTACTTTCAACCTGAAAGTGAACTTGGGGCGATGGCTTTTCTTGAGGGCGCGGCTTCTCAGGGTGGGCGTTATGCGGACAATACTTCATCTCAAGGGTTGACCTATAAATATAAAAATATGTATTCGGTCGCCGGTAAAAGGTTGCCGGTCGTTATGACGATGCAGACTCGCGAGCTCAACAAAGGGGGCTTAAGTATTCATAACGGCCATGCCGACCTTTACGCGGCTCGCGGGGCCGGGTGGCTGCAGTTTATGAGTGCAGATAATCAGGAGCTCCATCACCTGATTCCCTTGGCTTTCAAGGCGATTGAACAGCGTCAGGTGATGTTGCCGGCGATTGTTGCCGGGGAAGGTTTTCAGAAAAGTCACAGTATTGAAAATATCAAGATCGTATCCGATCAGTTTCTTAAATATTTTCTCGGCGAACCCAACCGTCTCTTTCAGCCCGATTTTGATAACCCGGTTCTTATGGGAACCTTCACCGATATAGGGACGACGATGTCGACCCAGATGAAACAGGATCTGGCCCTGCTCAACGCCAAGAAGTATGTTAAAGCGGCGATGGGGGTTATGAACGAGATTTTAGGCACCTCACTCGATGTGGTCGAGGACTACTATGCGGCCGAGTCCGAATATGTGATAGTCTGTCTTGGGGCCGCCGCCGGCACCATGAAAGAGGCGATTGACTATTATCGCAGTAAAGGGGTTTCGGTCGGACTTTTACGGCCGGTACTCTTTTTCCCGGTCTGTACCGAAGAGTTGGCCCGGGGAATTCAAAATGCCAAAGTTGTCTCGGTCTTGGAAAAAACTGCGTTAGCCAATGAGCGTTATCTTTTGCGGGATGTTAAACACGCGGCTTACAATGAGCGTACCGGGCGCTCTTTTAATCCGGTTATCACGTCGGGGATCTATGGTCTCGGGAGTCAGGATTTCAGTATTGAAGATTGCTTTGCGGTGATTGAAAATATGCTCGCGGAAAGGCCCATGGGGGTTTATGGGGTTGGTATCAAAGGCCCTCAGGTCCTCGAAAAGGTGATCCACGATGATTTTGTCGAGAATGAAGTTGGTGTCGCTTTTGTTGGAGTCGGGGCGGAAGGGGTAAAGACGGCTCAGGAGACTCTGGCTAAAATTATTGCTAAAGCGGGTAAATACGTTCAGACCAGTGCCAAGTATGGCGCCTCCCGCAAGGGTGGTATGGTGGTTATGAATGCTCGGGTCGCGACCCAAGCGATTCGCAACTGTTCTGATGTCAGCAAGATGGAAACCCTGGCGGTTTTCAATGATAAATATCTTCTCGATAACAGTTTACTTGGATTAATTAAGGGCGTTAAGACCGGTGGTTACCTCGTTGTCAATACGGTTAAGAGTTTTGATGAGCTGGTCTTGCAGGCGACTTCTGAAGTGCGGGCTTTACTCGAAAAAGCTGTTTTTAACCTGGTTTTACTTGATGCTACCGGAGCCTCCCTGGCACAACTGAAGCGCAATTTGCCGGGAACCCCGATTCTCGGTGCGATTAACCGGATTATTGAATTGTTGCCGGTCAAGGCTTTTAATGAGGCTTTTCGTAGTGAATTGGCGAGTAAGTTTACTGGTCAAAAAGCTGGTCTTGTCGATATTAATATGGAGTTGCTTGAGGTTCCTTATGAGCTCATTCCGGCTCAGGCTGACTCTGCCGCTTCGGCGGGAGTGGGGGTTAAAACCCCAAAAAGCCCGGTAGTTGCCGGAGACTTGGCCAAAAAAATCTATTATGACCCGCCTCTTTCCCGGGGTTATCATAAGGATGATGAATATGCGACGCTTACTTTTCCATCAGTTTTAGGTGAGAACTATCGTCCTCTCTTTATCGAAAAAGTGCTTGAACCCCTGCAGAAAGGTGAAGATATCCCTTGGGATCAGTTTCATAATATTGTTCCGGCCCGTACCTCCGAGTATAACGATGCCAGTTTGATCGGAACCGCATTGCCGGTTTTTGCGGCTGATAAATGTATTGCCTGCGGACTCTGTATCGCAGCCTGCCCCGATAATGCCTTGCGCGTATCGGTGCTTCATGATCGCGAATATGAGGATCTGGCACAAGCTGAGAAAAAACTTTTTCGTCCTCTCGATTTAAGTAAATTCACCGGTTATGGTGATGCGGTTTTTAAAGATAGCTATCTTAATATCAATGTGATGCCGCAGTATTGTAAAGGGTGCGGCGCTTGTGTTGAGGTTTGTAAAACGAAAGCCTTCAGTCTGATTGACAAGAGTAGTGTCAAGCTTGATGGTGAAGAACGTTTTGTCGGGACTGAAGTCTACGAAAAGGATGTTAGTCAAACGGTCGCCCCTTATGTCAAGGATAGTCGTTACCTGCAGCAGTTGATGCTGCTCTATTCGGGGCAGAAGTTTCTTCCCGGCGGCCATAGTTTATGTCCGGGTTGTGGTGAAGGGATTATTGAAAACCTGGTTTTTGCTGCAGCCGAGATGGTGCGTCGTAATCCCCGCCTGATTGCTGACTTTTATCGCTCGATTCCGACCCTGATGACCCGAGAGCATGGTCGGGGTTTGCAGCATATGATTGATCACGGGTTTAATGTTTATACCGTCAATGCGACCGGTTGTGCCGAGGTTTCTTGTCTCGCTAATCCCTACAATGCTCGGGTTTATCCCTCCGGTCATTACGGTTTCGGCACCGCCAGTGCCGCCGGTCTCGGCGCCCGGGTCTCACTTTTTAACGCCTTTCGCAATCTCTACCTTGATAAATTGACTAAGGTTCTGGTTTTTGGCGGCGATGGTTCTTTCTATGATATCGGGAACCAGGGTCTTAACTTTGCCTTGGGCGAAGATCAGGATGTGACCTGGATTATCTACAATAACGAAGCCTATATGAATACCGGTTTCCAGAAGTCCGGGGCCAGCCGTTTCGGTTCGAATCGAACGACCTCTCCATACGGTATGGAGTTGCAGGGTAAGGATGATTTCCATCGTGAGATTGTTGGTCAGGCGATGGTTATTCCTGGAGTCTATGTCGCTCGCCTCTCATTGTCCAACCCGATGCATGCGATGCGTATTTTGACCGAAGCGATTGCCTATAAAGGACCCTCCCTGATTGAATTTTTCTCACCCTGTCCTACGGGCCAGGGCATGGCGACCGATGATCTGCCGATCCGGCTCTCTAAAATGATGGTCGACTCTCGTGCCTGGACGGTTTTTACGCGTAAACCGTATGCCCAAATTGATCTGACCGGTAACCCCGATCCTGAAGAGACCTATCCCAAGCCTCGTAAAGTCAAGGGGAAAGAGGTGCCGCCGACGACTTTTCGCGATATTGTCGCTCTTTTGGGCCAGTTTACCGGCGATGAGAAAACCATTAACGAGATCGTTAAAGTTAATGAACGGCAAAATCTCTACCTCTGGTGCCTTAATCAATATCGGGCCGGCATCCGTCAGGATATGCCCGATGCGGATGAGATCGAACGTATGATCAGTAAGCGCTGATGGCGTTGCACCCCAAGGGCACTTCCTGCGGGGCGTAAAAAGTTTCGATATCCTGCGTTGTTGTGGTTCTCCAGACACTCGACATACTAAATGTATGGTCTCGCGCCTGGAGAACCACAACATCTTGTCTATCGAAATTTTTACTTAGCCATCCCGTTACTTTTCACGAGTTCATCAATCTTGAGGTTAGGAAGAATAAAAGTAACTATTCAGCGTAATATACTCTTCAAACTATCTCGATACGGGGACATTGCTCTAGGCGGCGGCTGCCAAGCCTTTATGCCGATCTGAGCTGTGTCCCCCTCGAAGCCGGGCGAAGCCAAAGTTCGCACCATTTGTAGTGGCTTTAAGGTGATTACGCTGAATAGTTACGAACAAAATGAAATTAAGGGGTGGACTTTTTATTTGTTGGAGATTATATTGGAGCAAAACAGTTTGATTTACATGTGATTTTTTTCAACAAAATTAAGGAGAGTTATAGATGAAACGTTTGGCAGCAGGATTGCTCGTTATGGTTGTGATTGCGGTATCTGCCGTATTGCTGGTGATGCAGAATCACAAAGTCGCCTATTCGGCCAAAATGGAGAGTGCGACTGGAACTGTTGAAAAAGCTCAGCCGGCGACCGGAAGCCTTAGTGGTAAAGTGTTGGAAACTATGGACAGCGGCGGCTACACTTATGTTTTATTGGCTACCGAAGATGGCGAAAAATGGGTGGCAGCTCCTAAGACCGTGGTTACCGTCGGTCAACCGGCGGCTTTTGCCCCGGGCATGGTGATGCGTAACTTTAAGAGTGAAACTCTGGGCCGAACCTTTGACGAAGTGGTCTTTTCATCCGGGGCGGCTGGGGTTGGCGGCGGTAAATCGATGGCTGCGGCAGCCGGTACTTGTCCAAGTGGTAAAGGCACGAGTGCCGAGAACGGCTCTGCTCCTCATGCCGGTATGGGTGGTATGGGCGGCATGGGAGCCGCTACGGTTAGTGGTATGGGGGCTCTGAAATCCTCCGGCCGGGTAACCGTTCCTCCGGTTGACCTGAAGATCGAAAAGGCGGCTGGGGAAAATGCTTTCACGGTTAGCGAAATCTATCAACAAGGGGCTGCTTTAAATCAGAAAAAAGTTGCTGTCCGGGGCAAGGTTGTTAAAGTTTCGGCGAATATCATGGGTAAAAACTGGATTCATCTCCAGGATGGTACCGGAAAACCCGAAACCGGCACCCATGATCTGGTATTCACATCACAGCAAAAGCCGACGGTTGGTGAGATTGTTGTGGCCGCAGGTATTCTGGCCGCAGATAAGGACTTTGGCGCCGGTTACCGTTATGAGGTAATTGTCGAGGAGAGTGAATTCAAGTAGTCCTTGAGAATAGTTACATTTTTCATCTTAAAGAGGGTACTGGTTAATCTGGTGCCCTCTTTTTTTGGCGTCCAGATTAGTTTTTCGTCAATCGATCATAATAAATCCCGGGTGAAGAGCCCTCTATTATGGTTGCTCCTGCAACTTTAGTGTAGAAATTGGTGGAACTAACTCCGCCGATGATGGCATAGGCATATCCATTTGCTTTCATTGCGTAGAGGCAAGAGAGCAACAAGGTTCTGCCTATTCCGAGTCTTCGTTTATCCTCAGCCACACCTGTAGGACCAAAGAAATTCTTGCAGGTGCAGTCATAAGCGGCAAATCCTATTATTCTCCCTCTCTCAGTGGCTATGAAGCAGGAAATCGGCTGTCTGCTGAAAGCAGCGCTGCACTCACTCGCCCACTGTTTACCGAACGAGTTACTTATCCATTCGATAACGTCATGTTTCTCGTAAGCCATGGCAACTCGAACCAGGATTTCTCGATTCTTAAAATTTTTGTCAAAGGCTTCCATTTTTTGAAGATCGTACAATTTGACCAGCATATCAGACATGTTGTTTGAATCTCCTGTTGACATTTAATAGTTAGTAATCTATTTGGCGGGCTCTCTTAGTAACTTGTTTAAGCCTGAATCGGAGTTCTATTCTTGAAGAATTTTATGTTGGCAATTTGTTCACCACGAATGTTGGTCTCTTTACTTATGGGCTTTGCTTGTGGGGTGCCTTTGCTTTTGACCATCTCCGTTCTTCAGGCCTGGATGAAGGATGTTGGGGTAGATATCAAAGTTATCGGGCTTTTTTCGTTAGTCGGCCTGCCTTATACCCTGAAATTCCTCTGGGCGCCGATAATGGATCGTTTTACGTTGCCTTTTCTCGGTCGCCGACGGGGTTGGATTTTACTTTTTCAACTTTTGCTGGTGTTGGTCATTGCCGCTTTAGGTTTTACTGACCCTTTAGCCAATCCGGTACTGGTCGCCTTCGCCGCCTTTTTGGTAACTTTTTTCTCCGCCTCTCAGGATATTGTCGTTGATGCATATCGTCGCGAAGATCTTTCTGATCTTGAGCTTGGTTTGGGTTCTTCACTTTATGTCAATGGCTATCGGATTGGCATGTTGTTGGCCGGTAGCGGTGGTTTGATTATGGCTGACCATCTCTCTTTTCGCTCGGTCTATTTGATTCTCGCCGCCGCGATGCTGGTTGGTGTGGTAACAACTTACTGTTGTCGTGAACCGGAACACTCTTATGGAACGCCTTCGACCTTCAAAGATGCGGTAATTGGTCCTTTCGCAGATTATTTCAGTCGTCGGGGCGCTTTGTTATTGCTTGCCTTTATTCTCTTTTACAAGATTGGTGATCAGATGGCTTCGGCGATGACGATGCCCTTCTATCTTGAGCTCGGTTTCACTAAAACCGAGATTGGTACGGTAGTCAAACTGTTTGGTTTTTGGGCGACAATCGGCGGCGGTTTGCTGGGCGGTATTTTGATGCTGAGACTTGGTCTCTATCGTTCTCTTTGGGGCTTTGGTATCCTGCAGGCCGTTTCTACCGCCGGATTTGTCCTGCTTGCCCACGTTGGTGCTAATCTCTCACTGTTGGCGGCCGTAATTGCGTTTGAAAATTTAAGCGGCGGTATGGGGACGGCTGCCTATGTTGCTTATATGGCCAGTCTGACAAATAAAAAATTTACGGCCACTCAGTATGCCTTACTCACCAGTCTGATGGGAATTCCTCGTGTACTGGCTTCCGCACCTACCGGATTTATGGTTGCAGCTTGGGGTTGGAGCTCATTTTTTATCCTTTGCACCTTGATCGCCTTGCCCGGACTCTTGTTATTGCACTGGGTCAGGCGTGAAAGTTTGTAGGCCAGCCAACAAGCACAAACTATTTGCGCATTGGTAACAAGTCTCGGGATGGACGAGTGTTCCTGAATTTTTCCAGTTGTCGTATATAATGATCCTGATTGTCCGCCTTTTCAGATCCTTCCAAAAGCATCTCTTCTAAATTAATGGCTTTGTTCAAGTCTCCTTGGCGCCAGTAAGCTTCCGCTAAAGTGTCAATGATATGGGGGGCGGGTTTTAGGGCTGCGGCTTCCTGGGCTAGTTTAAATGCCTGTGCGTAGTCGCGTAACGTCTTATCTTGGATGGTTAGCAGCAGCCATGATAAGTTGTTGAGGGTTTCCGGGTCTCTAGGATTTAGTTCACGGGTTTGGTAGAGGGCGGCCAGAGCCTTTTTTTCCTGGCCGATTTCGATGTAGAGAGAGCTTAAAGCAAACCAGAGTTCAGCTTCCCGTGGTTTTTCTTGGACCAGGTGTTCGAGACGTTGGCTCAAATAACGGTAGTTGAGTTGCTGGGCTCTTTCGGTTTGTTGCCAATAGATGCCGGGTAGCAGAATCAGAAGAAAAACTACAAGATAGATGAGCAGACACTTTTTAAGGCGCTGATGGTGATTTTGGGCAATTTGCGGGTTGACCAGTGCGGCTTTGAGAAAGTTGATGCGCTGGGGGATATTAAAATGGTGCCAGTTGGGTTTTTCACCGGCTTGACCTAAGAGATAACCCAACTTTTCAAATGCTGAAACCAGAAAGGGGCCGAGGCCGGGCAGATCCAGAGCTGCAAGATCTGCCTGGCGTTCAAAATTACGCAGGAAAAAGCCGAAGACGTAACGAAAGAAAATCAGGTAGAGGAGCAGTAGCGGGAGCATTTCCAGGAGAGAGAAAAAGATCTCCTGGCCGCCAATCTCGCTGTTAATCAGGGCGTTAATCGGGGCCGTGGTCATGAGCCAGACGATGCCTAAATCGAAGTAGAGATAATTGAAAAAGAAGAAAGTCAGAAAGAAGAGCAGGAAAAAGAGCAGGTGGCGATAACGGACATGGCCCAGTTCATGGCTCATGACCGCAATGATCTCTTCGCCGTTGAGCAGGCGCATCAGATCCGGGGTGATCAGAAGATAGCGGCTGAAAGGGAAGGCTCCAACCACGGCGGCGGTGGCCATCCGGCCCTCGAATGGGGGCCAGAGCATAATCTCCCGGTAGCCGACTTGCTGTTGCTGGCAGAGTTCAACAATGGCTTGGCGCAGAGGTGATTCCGGTAATCTTTTACATTGCCAGAGATGAATCAGCAGGGGTGGGGCGGCGGTTGTCAGAATTAAGAGAAAAAGGACAAAAAGAACAATCTCACCTAAGGGATGCGAAAGTGCCTGCTGCATGGCTTGCGGCAGGAAGATGCTGAAAATATCGATGATGAAAAGAATCGTCAGCCAGGGTACTACCAGGCCTAAAGCAAAACGCAACCTTGCCTTGATGTAGGCCCGGCGCGGTCTGATCAAGAGAATGCGCTCAGCAAAATAGCGGTGACTCTCAATCCAGATGATAATCTGGAGAAGAAAAAAAACACTTAAGCCCAAAAGATTGTTGAGTCCTTCACTTCTTTTGACCAAGGGTAGAAGCTCGATCAGGGCTCCCAGGTCGGCCCCGTAAACCATCCCGGAAAAAACTATTATAGCGCCAATTTGGAGCTGCATTTGCAGGCGGTCATAGAGGGTCGGCAATTGATCGTCGCTTACGTACGGGGCCTTTTGGCTTAAACGTCGGCAACGTTTGCGGACGAGCCAGAAGAAGAGCAAAAACAGGGCTAAAATCAAGGGCAGACAGTAGCTTACCTGCAAGAGTTCCGGCGCTCGTCCAGGCCGGGCCGTATAGATGAGAATAACAATAATATAGAATATAAATGTCTGGTACATAGATTTTCTCTATAGAAAAATTTCTGGAACTACACTCCAGGCTGCTATTTTCCCCGGTTCCAGAGTCCCGTAATCAGTATCGATGGCGAGTGCCCGAGCCGGATTTCCGGTCAGCATTTTAAGGCCGGTGGGGAAATTTATGGCCGCTTTACCTTCTGTCAAAAGAAACTCAAGTTCATGCCAGAGGTTGAGGTCGTAGTTTGAAGTCAAACTATCGGTTCCGAGGCAGAGATTGATCCCGGCCTTATCTAATTTCCCCCACGGGGCGCGGCCGATATTGATGAATGAGTTACTGCGGGGGCAGAGGCAGACGTTGACCTTGTGGCGGGCCAGGGTGTCGATATCACTTTGATTCAGTTTGACGCAATGAATCGCCAGGGTCATCTCATCCAGTAGATCCAGTTTTTCGGCATAGGCTACCGAGGAACAACCCGGGGCCTTGAAATCGAGGGGCAGGATCCCGGCCGTACGGAAAAAATCGGCCAGCTCGCCGCAGCCATTAAGCAACAGTTCGCTCTCGCCGCACGATTCAGCCAGGTGCAGGGCAAAGGGGCGGAGTTTTTGTCGACTCCACTTTTTGGCTGCCTGCAGGGTGGCGGCGTCAGTTGAGTAGAAAGCGTGACCGGCGCGGCAGAAGTTGTCTGAATTGACGATTTCAGGGGCGTTGATTTCGCTCAATGTCGGGGGCAGGGGAGTTTCGCTGTCCGGGGTGGCGAAACCGAAATGCTGGGCCATAAGCCAGTGCACAAAACTGTTTTTTTGGAGGAAGTGGGCTAGTTGACCGGCGTGTCGGGCGGCCATGTCGGCCGCAAAAATAGTTCCGCTGGAGCGCATCTCTTTAAGTGCGCCGGCTAAAGCTTTGTCATCAGGAGGCTCTTCGAGATGAGGCACCAGGCTTTTTAGCCAGGTGACAAACCCCTGGCCGCTGATGGTCTTGCCCGCCAGGTGTGAAATTTCGAGATGGGTATGCGCGTTAATCAGTCCGGGTGCAATAGTTACCGCACCGAGATCAATAACTTTTTGGTAGCTCTCTTTTTGCAGTGAACGGTAACTGCCGACCGCCCTTATCCGATCACCATTAGCGGTTGGCTGAATCAGCAATGCCCCGTTGTCGATCGGTTTTTGTTTCGGAACCATGGTCAAAACAGTACCGGCTCGAACTAAGATGTTGTCCGCAAACCTCTTTTTTTTTAAACTTTGCGCTATGTTCAAAAAATTATCCTCATAAGATTATCAATTTCAAGTAAATATCTTAAAGCATTATTCTTGTAAAGGAGAAAAAAACAGGTAAGTTGTCAGGGGGTTATAGGTGCTTGAAAAGGTTGAGGTTGCCATTAGTAAGGCAAACTGATAGTAAAACTTTTTCAGCATAAGTAAATGAAACCTCTGTCCTTTCTATCGCTGACTCATTATTGTTTTGTTCTTACATTTAAATCTAACAATCGTTCGGTATTTTTTATGACGGAAAAGTTTATTCATAAACAGGAGCGGCTTTTTGATACGGCCGCAGCCCTTTTTGCTGAAAAGGGCTATCATGGTACTTCAATTAATGATCTGGCTCAGGCTATGGGGCTGCAGAAGGGCTCTCTATATCACTATTTCAAGAGTAAAGAGGAGCTCTTGTTTCGGCTCCTTGATGAATATATTACTGCGGCCCTGCAGGAGATTGAAAAAATTTGTGCTTTAGAAGAGGAACCATCCGAAAAACTCAGGCAATTTATGCTTTTTTACAGTGGTTTTTATGCGGGAGATCGTGATCGCCTGGTTTTACTGATTAATGATATCGATAAACTCAGTGAGCCTTACAGGAGTCAGGTGATCGAAAAAGAGCGTCGTTACTATCGGGCTCTGACGGGAATTTTTGTGCAGTTACAAGATGCCGGAATTATGAAACCGATACCTCCGGCGGTTGCCGCTTACGCATTTTTTGGTATGGTCCACTATACCTGTAAATGGTTCCAGCAAGATGGCGCAATTTCGGCCGAAAGTTTGGGTGAGATGTTTCTCGAAATTTTTACCAAAGGGGTGTTTTTTGACTAATAAAAGGCCCGACCAGGCAAAATAATTTGCCTGGTCGGGCCCTTTGAGTTTTTGCTACGGTTCTCTTTTAGCCGAGTTTGATGGCAGCGTTTTCAGCAGCTAACATAACGTGGTAGGTTAGCGGTGATGAAGTCATCAGGGGGTGCGTAGCATACTGCATGATTGCAAGTTGTTCAGCCGTCAGGTGGGCCTGAATCGCTACGGCAATGATATTGACCATATCGGATGCCGCTTCGCCGCCGCTGACGTGACCACCGATAACTTCGCCGTTCTCTTTGCGAAAGAGAAGTTTGATCTTCATGTCGGGAATTGATCCGGGCAGGTGGCCGGGGTGACGGTTGGGGGCTATCGCTTCACCGACGATAAAATCGATACCTTCGTCAGTTGCGGCTTTGGTTGTCAAGCCGGCGGCGGCCACGGCCCGGTTGCCGACTTTGGTACTGAAGGCACCTAAGGCGCCCAAAGTTTCACGTTTTTTCGCGCCAAGATTACTGGCGGCAATCATCCCTTCACTACAGGCGACCGAAGCTAAACGGATGGCGCTCGGTTTGCCGGTGATAAATGAAAATTTGCCGGCACAGTCGCCGGCGGCGAAGATGTCGGAGTCGCTGGTTTGCATATATTTGTCAACTGCGACTCCGCCGCGAGGATCGGCATCAAGGCCGCATTTGAGGGCCAGGTCAATATTGGCTTGGGCTCCGATACCGATAATGACAACATCGGCCGGCAGAACTTCACCGTCAGCAAGTTTGACTCCGTCAACTTTATCCTGACCGGTAATTTCACCCGCCTGAGCGTTAGTTTTGACCGTGATGCCAAGATTTTTCAGCTCTTCTTCGACTTCGAGGCAGAAATCCTCTTCGCAGGCGAGCATCAGGCAGCGCGGCAGCATTTCAACCACGGTTACCGATTTTTCAGCCCCGGCTTTTTGACCCATCATGGCGATCTGCTCAGCCATTTCAACCCCGATAAAACCGCCGCCGATAACCACCACCTTGCGGGCTGGTTCCAGAGCGGCATAAATCTGCTGCAAATGAACCGGATCTTTACTGATTGTGAAGACATTGGTTTTGTCAATGCCGGGCAGGGGCGGTACGAAAGGTTTTGAGCCGGTGCCGATAATCAGTTTTTCATAGCTGATTCGTCCGCTATCGGCAAATACAACTTCTTTTTTAGCGCGATCGATATCCGTGACCTCTTGGCAGAGGATTTCGATTCCCAGGTCAATTGCCATCTGATCCGGAATTAAATCTTTATCGACCTGGCCCATGATGCCGTAGATATAGGGGATGCCGCAGGGAACCGGGGTTTTAACAACATTTCTAATAACGGTAACGGTTTTTTCAGGGGATCTTTTTCTCAGGGTTACGGCCGCCATCAAACCGGCCGCCGAACCGCCGATAATTACTACATCACTTTTTTTCATTGGTTTTCTCCTTATAATTTCAAAGTGTGAGTGTGTCATCTTTGTATAGGTGTATATCTATTATTGCCAAGCGGTTCCCATTTACGCCTATTGTCGAGAGTTGTCAAGATTTAATTGTGGTTATTGTTCTCTTTTAAGATTTGTAGAAGAGGTGTAGGGCGACGTAACCTTGACCTTGACCATGACAATGCGGTTGTGGGCGGTTTTTGTTACTTTAAGTTCCATGTTGT
This sequence comes from Pseudomonadota bacterium, assembly GCA_034659215.1. Lineage (GTDB taxonomy): Bacteria > Desulfobacterota > Anaeroferrophillalia > Anaeroferrophillales > Tharpellaceae > Tharpella. Next base: position 57,135 of record JAYEGS010000009.1, read on the forward strand.
CGAGGTGGATGGTGGCACCTTGTTTGGGGATATGGCCCAAGTGACCAAGAATTAATCCCGCCAGGTGATCATGTTCCGTATCTGGAGGAAATTTAAGTTCAGGGATTGCTTGCTCTATTTTTCTTAATGAAAGAGTGCCGGGGATCAGGTAGGCACCACCTTTCAGAGTAGTAATTGTCGAAGGGGGGCTGTGGTCGGTCTCATCGGCTAAGTGGCCGACGATCTCGCTGACAATATCATCGCGGCTCAAAATTCCTTCAATGCCGCCATATTCATCGACAATAATACCTAGACTGATACTCTGTTGGCGAAATCTTTCCAGGAGATCATCCAGCGTTGCAGTTTCCGGAAAGAAGTGGGCCGGTCTGAGCAGCGGGCGCAGGGAGAAAGGTTTTCTCGTAGTGCGAAAAAGGTCTTTGATGTGGAGGATGCCGATAATGTTTTCCCGGTCGATGTCGTAGACCGGGTAGCGGGAAAAGCCATGTTTTTTGATAACTTCGTTGATCTTTTTCAGAGATGAGTCAAGAGCCAGTGAAATGATCTGGGCGCGGGGCAGCATAACTCTTCGGGCTAGGGTTTTGTCGATATCGAGAACATTACTGATCATTGAACTTTCACTCTCTCGGAGTAAGCCCTCTTGTTTTCCGGTCATGATGATACCCTTGATCTCCTCATCGGAGAGGGTCGGGTTGGGTGTCCGTCCGGGTAGGCCCATTAAACGTAATAAGAGGTTTACAGCGAGGGCCAGAAAACGGTTTATCGGTTTCAAGATGATAATTAACAGATGCAGCGGCAGGGCTGCTCTGAGAGTGATATTTTCAGGGCGGGCTGCGGCGTAGGTTTTGGGCGTGATTTCGGCTCCGATCAAGAGAATTAGGGTGACCGCAAAGGTTGCGATGATGACCCCGCTTTCGCCCCAGAGTTCGATACATATCCGGGTTGCCAGGGCCGAGGCGGCGACATTGACAAAATTGTTACAGATCAGGATCGTGCTGATAAACTCGCGGGGCTGGTGGAGAATCTTTTCCAATACGTGAACCGCTCGGGGGTGATCATTGCGGTAGTTGTTGAGGCGATAGCGGCGCAACGTGAAGAGTGCGGTCTCGGTGCCGGAAAAGAGGGCTGAGCCGAGAATCAGGAGGAAAAAAAGGGCAATTTGTGGAAGTAAGGCAAGAGTATCCATTTTTTTAAGTATTTCCTTTACAAATGAGACGCTATCGACTATTTTTTCCGGATCAAATAATCGTCTTGAGCAGGTTTTTATCAGCAGTGTCCGGTTTGCTGATTGCAACCCGATATCCCTAGAATTCATCTCTGTCAAGTTCTAACCGGACAGGGTTGAGTTTCTATATAATAACGTGGAGAACTATGAATGTCTATAGATAAAGAGTCTGACGAGAAAAATATCGAGGTTACGGAAGAGGAGACCAAAAAGGGTCGTGGCGGCCTTTTTGGTCGTTTTTTCGGGCGGCAAAAGCCTGAAGTACAAACCGAATCGGAGGTAGTTGAAGAAACCAAAGAGCGGCCGCTTGAAGCTGAAGAGCCGGAAACCGGGAAAGTGGCTGAGTCGACTGAAGAAATTATGCCGGCAGCCGAGAGCGGATCATCTTCTCAAGATACGGGAAGTAATGCCACCGAAGAACCCTCGGCCACAATTGAGACCGTCGAGACCAATGATCTCGATCAATTAAAAAACGAAGTCGCTGAAGAGCCGGAAACCGAGAAAAAAGAGCGGCGCGGCCTTTTCTCCCGCCTTAAGCAGGGGCTTGCCAAAACCAGAAAGCAGTTTGTCGGTACCCTCGATAACCTTTTCTATGGTGATAAGGAGATTGATGAGGAGTTTCTTGAGGAACTTGAAGAGATCCTCCTGACTTCCGATCTTGGGGTTAAAACCAGCTATCGGCTCTTTTCTCAAATTGAGGAGAAGGTTTCCCATCAGGAGCTTGAGAATCCCGCTCATCTTCGTGATTTTCTGCAAAACGAGATTGGTTCTATTCTGTCGGGGGCCGAATCTTCCTGGGAAATTGATAAAAAACCCTATGTTATTATGACTATCGGGGTAAATGGCGTGGGTAAAACGACGACCATTGGCAAGCTTGCTTCGATCTTTACAAAACAGAAGAAAAAAGTTGTCTTAGGAGCCGCTGATACCTTTCGCGCCGCTGCGGTCGAACAACTTACGGTCTGGGCCGAACGGGCCAAAGTGCCGATTATTAAACAGAATATGGGGGCAGATCCAGCGGCTGTGGCCTTTGATACGGTTCAATCCGCAATCAAGCGTGAAGCCGATGTCGTTATTATTGATACCGCCGGACGTCTCCATACCAAGGTCAACCTGATGGATGAGTTGAGAAAGATTCAGCGGGTTATGGGCAAGGCCCTGCCGGGGGCTCCGCATGAGGTTCTTTTAGTGCTTGATGCCAATACCGGTCAGAATGCAATTACCCAGGCCCAGATGTTTAATGAGGCGATTGGGGTGACCGGGTTGGTCATGACCAAACTTGACGGCACCGCCAAAGGCGGGGTAATTGTCGGGGTCTGCGATGAGCTCAAGATTCCGGTACGCTATATCGGGATTGGCGAAAGTATTGAAGATCTCAGGACTTTTGATTCCAGAGATTTTGTCAATGCCCTTTTCGATAAAGTATGATGGCTAGGTAACTATGGAACGTGAAACCCAGCTTGATACCCATGATATCGATAAACTTCTGGATGATGATGATTTTATCGATGATTTTGATTTTTCGGGAGATTCTTCTGATGAATTTGTTGATGCGGATAGTGATTTAGATAGTGATTTAGATGGAGAGTTGGATGATGAGTTAGCGGGTGAGTCTGATCTCGATGAATTTGCCATTGATGAGCCTCCGGCTGAAGGGCGATCCGCCGGGGCTGGAGTGGTTGCCTCCGGGGAGGAACTTGCAAGTGTAGCTCTGGAAATTGATGATCTTGAGTTTGATAGTTCAGGGGGTGGCAAAACTGCAGCCCGAGGTCTTAAAATTGTTATCAGCTTGGCCGTAATTTTTTGGCTGGCGCAACTTTTCGGGGTACTCTATCTATTAAAACAACCAGTCATTATTCGTGACGAAATCCGGCCGTTGACGGCTGAGATTGATCTTTCCAAGGTGCCTCTAGCAGCTTCTGATGCCTCCGCTTTAGAGGAAGAGGTGGCAGTTGCAGCTGATTATTCCCAACCGGAAATCTTTAATTTCACCATCTATCTGCCGCTCTATTCACTCGACGGACTCCAGGTTTTCAGTGCCGAAGTCGAGGTTGTGCAGTTTCAAGAGTCCGGGCGCTTAATCGGCGCGGGACAAAAGAGATTGCAGGAGAGTCTCAGGCTTTTTCTGCAGGAATCAATTGGTGAGCGTTTGCGGGAAGAGATGGTCGATGTTCGGGGTCATTTGAGCTCTATGATTACCCCTCATATCGAGAACTACTTTAACGATCGTCGGATTGATCTGAAAGATGTGAAAATTCGTATCCACAATCCCCATGTACAGTAGTTGTTTGACCGTGAATTCAAAGCAAAACTCCTGGATAGCTCTAATTAATCTGGCGCAGATGTTCTCTCCTGTCTGGCTAGCTTGCTCCGGTGGTATCGACAGCCTTTGGCTGCTCTATTTTTTTAAGCATATTGCCAAGATTGAAGTGCGGCCCGTTTTTTTTGACCATCCTGGAGTATATTCTCAGGAGCGCTCTGCAGCGTTAGCGGCGGTGCGCTCTGAAAACGGTGTGGTCATCGATTTTTCCCGAGAGGAGATGATTGCCGTCTGGGGAGATAGTCAGAAAAATCGTTGTTATCGCTGTAAACGACATCTTTTTGAGAAACTTGTCCGGCTCGCGGATGATTCAATAACTATTTGTGACGGGACTCATGTTGATGATTCACCAAAGCGTCGGCCCGGCATGCGGGCTTTAGTTGAGCTGGGTGTGCAAAGCCCGCTTCGACTTTGTGGTTGGCATAAAGAGATGATCCGCAACGCGGCCCGAGAGGCCGGTCTGACGGCCTGGAACCAGCCCCCTCGGGCCTGTTTGGTAGTTGATGGCAAATTTGGAATGGATAAAGTTAAATAGTGAGTGAAGATGGATAGTAATGAGTTGAAAAAAATTCTGACCGAGCTTCAGCGGGGTGAACGTCAGGTTGATGAGGTTGCAGAGCTGCTGGATCACATGCCCTTTCGTGATCTCGGTATTGCTCATCTTGATACCCATCGCGGACTCCGTTCGATGATGGGGGAGGTGGTTTTTGCGCTGGGTAAAGAGGTCAAGGATATTGAGATTATTCTTGCCGGTTTACTGGAGCATGAGAAAAATATTCTTGTCACCCGGCTCGACGCCCAGAAAGCTAAATCTCTAAAAGAGAAGTTCCCTCAGTTTGACTATCATGAATCGGGCCAATATTTTGTTAAACTCGATCGTCAAAATTATGATCAAGGGCGGGGTACGGTGTTAATTGTTACAGCCGGGACTTCAGATCTGAATGTCGCTTATGAGGCTGAGATTACGTTGCAGATGATGGGGCAAAAGTGTGAATTGCTGGTTGATGTCGGGGTTGCCGGGATTCACCGGCTCCTGGCCTATCGGGAAAAACTTATGGCGGCCGAGGTTCTGATTGTCGTGGCCGGGATGGAAGGGGCACTGCCCAGCGTGGTTGCCGGTCTGGTTGAACGGCCGGTGATTGCGGTGCCGACCAGTGTTGGTTATGGTGCGGCCTTCGGCGGCGTTGCCGCTCTGTTGGGCATGCTCAACTCCTGCGCCGGCGGGATCGGAGTCGTTAATATCGATAACGGTTTCGGTGCCGCCTATCTGGCCGGTTTGATAAATCGGAAGAGATAGTAAAAAATCCGGAACATGACAAACTTTGATCATATTCCGGATTTTTGTTGTAAAATTATTACTTACCTTGGAATACTGCCGGTCTTTTTTCAACAAAGGCCTTTAAGCCTTCGCTGGCATCTTCGCTGGCAAAGGCTTTCATGAAAGCATCCTGTTCGATCTGCATGGCGGTTGCGGTAT
>JAYEGS010000010.1:0-6710 GCA_034659215.1 Pseudomonadota bacterium
TGGTTGATTTTTCACTCCTTCTGACCACGGATTACACAGATGGCACTGATAATAAAACTTTTCTGGTTTCGGCTTTGCCGGGTCAGGTTGCTTGTTCCTCTTCCTGGTCTGCTTCAGATGAATCTTTGGGGATTATTCGTTCTTTTATCTGGTTCCAGAGTTTCTTTTTGGGGAGAAGTTTCTGAATTTCATGGTTTTTGTCGAGTTCGTCAAGCAGGTAATCATTGACTTGTTGCTCGGAAAACTCAGCACAGAGGCGGATCCCGTTTTTGATGGCTCTGCGGCACGAAGAACCATGGGCAATAAAGCAGTTGCCATTGATTCCCAAGAGTGGAGCACCACCATATTCGGCGTAATCAACCCGCTTTTTCATCCCCTTCAAACCATTTCGGCAGAGCCAGGCACCGGCTTTGCGGATGATGCCGGCGGTCAGCTCTTCGCGCAAGATACTGGTCATGGCCAGGGCCAGGCCCTCGGAGGTTTTTAAGACGATATTGCCAACGAATCCGTCACAAACAATAACATCAACGTCGCCCGGGAAAATATCCCGGCCTTCAACTGAACCCAGATAGTTTAAGGGGCTGTTTTTGAGGAGTTCATGGGTGGCCCGAGTCAATTCGTTGCCTTTACTCTCCTCTTCGCCGTTGCTTAAGAGTCCGACTTTGGGGAATTGACGATTTAAGACCCGCTGGGCGTAAATACTGCCCATGATTGCGAATTGAGCCAGATGCAGGGGGCTGCAGTCAACATTGCCGCCGACATCAAGGATGGTAACGGGTTCTTTTAAGGTGGGCAGGCAGGTGACAATTGCTGGTCGATCGATACCTTTAAGCTTTTTCAAGGTCACCATGGCAATTGCCATAGTGGCTCCGGAATTGCCGGCCGAGATAAAACCTTGAGCCCGACCGTCACGAACCAATCTGAGGCCGACAGCGATCGATGATTCCCGTTTGCGGCGCATCGCATGACTCGGAGAGTCGTCCATAGTGACGACTTCGGCAGCATGCTGGATAAATATGGGCAGGTTTTTTATGTCGTGCTTATCAAGTTCCTTCTCAATTTGCTCCTGAATCCCGACCAAAATAATTTGCAGGTTCAGACTTCTGGCGGCGTCGATGGCCCCGACAATGATTTCGTGCGGAGCTTGGTCTCCGCCCATAGCGTCAACAGCAATTTTCATGAGTGTCGCCGGCCTTTATTGAAATTGAGTTACTAATCGACTTCAATAAAGGTTTCGCCTTTGTAGGTTCCGCAAGCCGCGCAGACCCGGTGAGGCACGGTTGTCGCTTGGCAATTGGGGCAGGTGCCGGCCTGGGGAGCCGTTAAGGCAAGGTGTGAGCGGCGTTGTCTCTTTTTGGTTTTTGATGTTCTTCTTTTCGGTACGGCCATTATATCTCTCCAGTAAAATAAAAGGTATTTGAATAGTTACAAAAAGTGTTTCGTTTTTGGTTTCTCTTTTACAATAAAAAAGGGTGGATATTCTATATCGCCGCTCTGATATTGTCAAGTCTTAAAATTGTATCGCAGTTTTTAATCTTCCTTATCAATTATCTCGGCGTACAAATCGATTAAGCTGTGATCATCAGCGAGAATATAGTCAAGTGTGGATTTGACACGCATATCGGCTTTGTTGACAAAGAGTCGGGCGACGGTTTTTTTACGCTCTGAATGAAGAGCGTCCCGGCAAAGCAGGTAGGCGTGGATAACATCCGTCGTCATGTTGACCAGCCGGGTTGTGTGAAATTCCTGGTAAACCGGATCTCCCTTCTCTTTAATGTAGGAGATCGCCATTTCCAGATGGGAGCGCATTTTTTTTGCCGCCTGGAAAAGGTCGGTGATGGAGGAAAAGTCGTCGTTTTCTTCGTACTCACTTAATCGTTCCGAAACCACACCGGCAATGATACCGCCCATTGCCGCCAGGGCCTGAAGCTGGGTTGTGCCTTCGTAAATATTGGTGATACGGGCATCGCGATAGTGGCGTTCAACATTAAACTCATTGGTAAAACCAACCCCACCGTGGATCTGGATGGCATCATAACAGACTTTATTGACCATCTCCGCGGCCGAGCTTTTGGCCATGGGCGTAAACAGAGAGGCAAATCTGGTGTAACGTTTCAGGTCAGCCTTTAAGTCGGCGGCCCGATCCGGGTGTTTTTCAATGCGGTCCTCGATGCCTTCCTTGATATCAACAATCCGGGAGGTTTCATAAACCAGGGAGCGGGCCGCCTCAATGGCGACCTTCATGTCGGTCAGCATCTCATAGATGACGGCAAAATCGCGGATTGGTTTTTTAAATTGAGCTCGATCATTGGCATAGGCGTAGGCTTCCCGGTAGGCGGCCTCGGCAATGCCGACCGACTGAGCGGCGACCGCCAGACGGGCCCCATTCATCAGGTAGATCGTATATTTGATCAAACCCAGTTTACGTTTGCCTAAGAGTTCCGCTTTGGCATTGTTAAACTGCAACTCGCAGGTGGGTGAACCTTTGATTCCCAGCTTATGTTCAATCCGCCGAACCTTCATGTCTTGATCACGTTCATAGATGAAGAGGGAGAGGCCGCGACCGCTGGTTGAGCCCGCTTCCGAGCGCGCCATGACCAGAGAGATGTCTCCGCAGCCGTTGGTGATAAAACGTTTTACGCCATTCAAGCGCCAGGTGCCGTCTTCATCCTGATGGGCTCGCAACATGACCGACTGCAGATCGGAACCGGAGTCGGGTTCGGTCAAGGCCATGGAACCCATTACTTCACCGCTGGCAAAACGGGGGAGATGGCGCTCTTTTTGTTCTTTAGAGCCGAATTTGCCAATTGTATCACTTAAACCCTGGAGGCCGAATACCAGCATTAATGAAGCATCAGCCCGAGAGATTATTTCAATCGCGGCCGAAAAAATGCTCATCGGCATATTGATGCCGCCATACTCTCGAGCTGTGGTAAAGCCTGCCAGGTCAGCCTGATTTAAGCGGGCAATCGTTTCCCTGATGCCTTTGGGGTAGGTTACCTCGCCATCGGCAAAACTCGCTCCCTCTTCGTCAACTTCCCGGGCTCTGGGAGCGGCAAAATCACCAGCAATTTCACCAACAATTTCCAGGACTCGATCGTAATTGTCCAACGTGTCGGCCTGATCCTTGGGGGCGTAGGGGGAGTCTTCCTTATTGCTGAAGCCATCTTCCCTTAAATCGATGACCCGAGTCAGATCCTGGTTGCGCATGTGGAAAAGAATATCTGCGTTATCACGATAAAAATTATCCATTATCGGACTCCTTATGACTTAGTCTTGTAAGCTTTAATCATTTTGCCCAGCACATCTTTAACGTCACCCACAATTCCGTAATGGGCCAGACCGAAGATCGGGGCTAAAGGATCTTTGTTGATGGCGATAATGCGTTTGGCCTCAGACATTCCGGCTCGGTGCTGGATCTGTCCGGAAATTCCGCAAGCTATATAGAGGTTGGGGCGTACGGTGATGCCGGTTTGCCCGACCTGATGATCTTTGTCTAAGACTCCTGAATCGACTACCGGGCGCGAGCAGCCCAACTCTCCGCCCAGGAGTTTGGCCAAATCTTTCGCCTGAGCAAGAGCTTCGGGATCAATTGCCCCCATTCCGGCTGAAACGATGACTTGAGCCGCTTTCAGGTTGACCTGTTTTTCCTCACGAATGACTTCCAAAACCTCAGTCAGAAAATCATCGTCATCGAGCAAGCAGGTTTCTTGGATGATCTCAACCTTTTTGCCGGAATCGGGAGTGATCATTTTCATCACCCCCTCGCGAACCGTTGCCATACTGGGTACGCTTTCGGGTGAGACAATGGTTGCGACAATGTTGCCGCCGAAAGCCGGGCGAATCTGCATCAGCGTGTTTTTGTACGTGACATCTTTGATTTTGTGTTCGCCGATTTGTAAATCCGTACAGTCAGCTGTCAACCCGCATTTTAAAGCGGAGGCGACCCGGGGTGCGACATCCCGGCCCATGGTGGTGGCGCCGAAGAGGACAATTCCGGGTTGGTACTGCTTGATTATCTTGACGACGGTTTTGGCGTAGGGGATTGAGGTGAAATGAGTCAGGCGTTCATCATCGGTATAGTAGGCCCGTTGACAGCCGTAATGGCCGAGAATATTCAACTCCTCCGCCAGATTGTGACCAATGACAACCGCTTCGACACTGCCGCCGAGTTCTTGGGCCAGACGGCCGGCGGCGCTGAGGAGCTCAAGGCTGACTTCGGCAACTTTGCCGTTGCGCGACTCAATAAAAACCATTACATTTTTTTTGCTATCCATTCTTAAAGCTCCTAGCCTATGATATTCTCTTTTATCAGCTCGTGGATCAAATCGGTAACCCCGGCATCACTGTTGGTAACCTGCTTGCTTTCGCAACCGGCCAGGACGACACTCTGAATTTTTTTGACTTTGGTTGGTGACCCGGAGAGACCGCATTGGATCGGATCGGCACCGATGGCTTCCACATTCCACTCTTTGACATGGTTGAGGATGGCGCAGCTCTCTGCAGCCATGTAGCTTTCATCGTAGGATTTGTTGCAGATCTCTTTGCCGATATTTTTATAGGTCATCACCTTTTTGGCATTGGCGGTACGGGGCTCGTTGGCGGTTGCGGTTATGGTGAGGAGTACCGGAAACCGGCTTTTAACAATCTCGTAACCATCTTCAACTGAACGTTTTGCCGTAATTGATTGTTCTTCTATAGCGGTTACGGCCGAAACGCAGGTTAGTTGATTGATATTCATTTTTTCAGCAATCTGGGGACCGACTTGAGCCGTATCCCCATCGATGGCCTGGCGGCCGCAGAGAATCAGGTCGTATTCTCCGACCTGTTCAATGGCGCATTTGAGGGCATACGAAGTCGCCAGGGTGTCGGCACCGGCAAAGCGCCGGTCGGAAATCAGGATGACATCATCAGCACCCCGATAGAGGCACTCCTTTAAGACGTCGACCGCATTTGGCGGCCCCATCGAGATGCAGGTGACCGTGCCGCCGGTGCTCTCTTTAATTTTCAAGGCCTCTTCTAGAGCATTTAGATCCTCGGGGTTGAAAATTGTCGGGAGTGCGGCCCGGTTTACCGTCCCATCTTCTTTCATGGCATCTCCTGAGACGTTGTGGGTGTCAGGAACCTGCTTTACGGTTACAATCATTCGTAAACCCATATAACGATACCTCTCTCTATATGAATTAAGTTCAATGTGGCCAGTCAATATTGCTTGTTTTATAAAGGTAATCTATTTTTTGTTGGCTTGGTGATCAGGCTAAATTACCAGATGATTTAAAGGTAAGCGCGGCTTCTTAGCAAAAAAATGCTGTAAAGACAAGAGAAAGGTTAATAGGGTCAGAAATGAATTTTTTTTGTTTGGGTTGAGAGGTGGGGTGAGATCGGTTGTCTTTTTGGTTTTATTGTAAATTTAAAACGATGTTATGTGGTTTTTTCGGAATAGTAATTAACTTGTGTATGTGGCGTAATTATGTGAATATAAAGATTTTACAATAATATTTTTTTCACAACAAGATTAAGGATAAGTTAATTTTAATGATTGACAGAAACGATCTAATCAATTAGTAGCATCAGTTATATCTATGTCGGAATAAGTTTTGGTGCCGGTTGAAAGCAGCGTACAGGATGGGTTTTGGCGGTTACTAGTTTTTGCCATATCTAATAGGTTCGCATTCCGGGCATCTTGAAATTTCATTAAGAGTGGAAAGGAAGTTGTTTAATGAAGCATAGACAAAGAGGAGGTGGCTTGCGGCATTAGAGGTTGTTTGTTGCCGATGATACCCGGGAGGGGTGTCAGGTTCGGTAAACCCTGGTTGTAGTTGTGTATAGCGGGGGTAAGAAATATTTTTAACGAGGAGAAGAGAGAGAGGTTATGAACATGAGAAAGCATTGGATTCTGCTGGCTGCAGGGTTGCTGATGGCGCTAGCTATGACCATCACCGCCTGTACGACTTTGAGTGATCAAAGGGCCAGCGTTCTCAAGTTGCCGGTGCCCGTAGAAGGGGCTCAGTTTGCCGGTGGCGACTCTTGTGCTGATTGCCATGATGAATTGGCAGCAGCCTTTAGCGGCTCGATCCATGACCGTATTCTGGCCAAGGAGACGGCAATTGGCATGAAAGGTTGTGAAACCTGTCATGGTCCTGCGAGCTTGCATACGGAATCGGAAGATCCGGCCGAAGTTATTTCTTTTACGGAGATGGACCCGGGTACGGCATCGGCTGTCTGTTTGCGTTGTCACAGCGATGGTGCCCACTTTGATTGGGCGGGTACGGCTCATCCGATGAATGATGTCGGTTGTCTTGCCTGTCATAAGATCCACAGTCCTCCGGTAGCGGAAGCTTCACTGGAAAAAGCCGAGCCTGAGCTCTGTTATGAGTGCCATGCGCTTGAGCGCGCGAAAATGTACTATCCTTCCCATCATCCGATCAAAGAAGGGAAGATGGTTTGCAGCGATTGTCATGCCAATCATGGCTCGATGGTCAAAAACCTGAAAACCGATGAGCGTATCAATGATCTTTGTTTAAATTGTCATGCTCGTTACCAGGGGCCGTTTGTGTTCGAACACTCCCCGGTATCTGATGACTGTATGATCTGTCATGATCCCCATGGCACGGTCTCCAATAACCTGAAAAAAGCCAATGAGCCTTATCTCTGCCTGCAGTGTCATGAGCCTCATTTTCATGCCGGTCGGACTTCGAGCCCGTCAGGTA
>JAYEGS010000011.1:0-26328 GCA_034659215.1 Pseudomonadota bacterium
CCAGTTTGGCAGTGACCTTGATAAAACTACCCAAGCCATGTTGGCCCGTGGTGTTCGCTTGGTAGAAATCCTTAAGCAGGATCAATATAGTCCATTGACGATGGAGAAACAGGTTTTAATCATCTACGCTGCAACTAATGGCTTTGTCGATGATTATGATGTCTCGGTACTGCTTCGCTACGAAGCGGAATTGAATGATTTTGTTGCGGCAAATTATAGTTCGGTGATGGATGAGATCAGAGATAAAAAGAAAATTGACGATGATCTTAAAGCCAAGGTCGATGATGTCTTAAATGCCTTTAAAGAGGTTTTCAAACCTTAAGGCTATCCCGATTTGGAACCTCCGGTTTATAATGTGAATCGGAGTAAGGTGCGTTAAGTCTTTGGCTGTGGCAGGATACTAGATAGATGGCAAATCTAAAAGATATCAGAAAACGAATAAGCAGCGTCAAGAGTACGCAGCAGATCACCAAAGCGATGCAGATGGTGGCCGCCTCTAAACTGAAAAAGGCACAGGATAGTGTCGTTCAGGCGCGTCCTTATGCAGCCAAGATGAGTGATGTGTTGGCCAGTCTTGCGGTTCGCGTGAAACCCGGCAAGCATCCTTTACTTGAGCGGCGTGATGAGAAAAAGATTGAATTGTTGGTGATAACCTCGGATCGTGGTTTGTGTGGCGGGTTCAACACGAATGTGACCAAAGCGGCTGACTCTTTTCTTAAAGAGAAGGGAGATTCCGGCGAGGAAGTTGTTTTGAGTGTCATCGGTCGTAAAGCTCGTGATTACTACCGGCGACGTAACTGGGAGTTTAAAACCGAGGAACTTAATCCGGGAAATGCTAACTTCAGTCAGGCGGAAAGTATTGGCCGAACGGTGATTGATCGTTACGTCGAGGGTGAAACCGATGCCGTATATGTTGCCTTTACCGAGTTTAAGTCGGCGATGACGCAAAATATAGTGGTCAAACGTCTCCTTCCTTTGGAACCTAAAGCACTGGCTGAGGATGAAGTTCCGGTTGAGTACTTGTATGAACCATCGGAAGATGCCCTTCTGGCGGACATCATACCTCGCTACATTTATACTCAGGTATTCAGTATGTTGCTTGAATCAATTGCCAGTGAACATGGTTCACGGATGACGGCCATGGATTCTGCAACCAAAAATGCGATAGAGATGACAGCCAAATTGACACTGCTCTATAACCGGGCTCGACAAGCGGCAATTACCACGGAACTGATGGAAATTGTCAGCGGCGCGGAAGCGCTTAATTAATTAATCAAGTTCACGGATTATAATATAATTTTTAGTGAAAAATCGAATAAGAGGTAAAGGAATGAGCGATAAGAATATTGGCAAAATAACCCAGGTAATTGGTCCTGTTGTTGACGTAGAGTTCGAAAAAGGAAAATTACCCCCGATTTTCAATGCTCTGCGGATCACCAATAAATCGCTTAACGACGATGATTGGAATCTGGTTTGTGAGGTGGCATCACATCTGGGCGAAAATACAGTTCGTGCGGTTTCGATGGATTCTACTGATGGTCTGGTGCGCGGAATGGAAGCCTGGGATTTAGGCGAAATGATGACCATGCCGGTCGGCCATGAAGTTTTGGGCCGAATTGTCAATGTTATCGGTGATCCGGTTGATGAGATGGGTCCGATTGGAGAGAAAAAACGCTATCCAATCCATAGACCCGCTCCTACCTACGAAGAACAGAGTACTGAACTAGAATCCTTGGAGACCGGGATTAAAGTAATCGATATGCTGGCTCCCTATGTTAAGGGTGGAAAAATCGGCCTTTTTGGTGGTGCCGGGGTTGGTAAAACCGTTGTTATTATGGAACTTATCAATAATATCGCAACCCAGCACGGCGGTTTCTCGGTCTTCGGTGGGGTTGGTGAACGGACGCGTGAAGGTAATGATCTCTGGCACGAGATGAAAGATTCCGGCGTTCTTGAAAAAGCCGCCTTGGTCTATGGCCAGATGAATGAGCCTCCGGGAGCTCGTCTCCGGGTTGGTCTTTCAGCTTTGACTGTAGCTGAATACTTTCGTGATGAAGAGGGTCAGGATGTGCTTCTTTTTATTGATAATATTTTCCGGTTTACTCAGGCTGGTTCAGAAGTTTCGGCCCTGCTTGGCCGGATGCCTTCGGCGGTTGGTTACCAGCCTAATCTGGCGACCGAGATGGCTGAATTGCAGGAACGGATTACGACAACCAAGAAAGGTTCGATCACCTCGGTTCAGGCGATCTATGTTCCGGCTGATGACTTGACTGATCCGGCCCCGGCAACTTCTTTTGCCCATCTTGACGCGACCACCGTTTTGTCTCGTCAGATTGCTGAACTTGGTATCTATCCGGCGGTTGATCCGCTTGATTCCTCTTCCCGAATTCTTGATCCTCGGGTTTTAGGTGATAAACATTACAATATTGCCCGTGAAGTTCAGCTGGTGCTTCAGCGCTATAAAGATCTTCAGGATATCATTGCAATTTTGGGTATGGATGAACTATCCGAAGAAGATAAGCAGCTGGTTACCCGAGCTCGTAAGATTCAGCGTTTTCTCTCGCAGCCTTTTCATGTTGCCGAAGAGTTTACCGGAACACCTGGCGTCTATGTAAAACTCGAAGATACAATTCGCGGATTTGAAGAGATTCTCTCCGGCAAATATGATGATCTGCCGGAACAGGCCTTCTATATGGTTGGTGGAATCGAAGAAGTTGTTGAGAAAGCTAAAAAACTTGGGGTTTAAACAAGATAGTTGAGCCTTGAAGATTCTTTCATGTTTAGCCTAAGTGAGATTCTATAATAATGGACAGTGATAAAATACTTCTAGAGATTGCCAGTCCGTATCGCCAGGTTTTAAAAGTCGAGGTTGATGAAGTTATCGCCCCCGGTGAAGAAGGCCAGTTTGGCGTTTTGCCCGGCCATACTCCTTTTTTGGCGACCATTAATGTCGGACAGCTGATGTATCGTCAGGGGGATCAGTTGAAATATGTTGCAGTATCGCATGGTTACGCTGAAGTCGAGTATCATCGCGTTATCGTTCTTCTTGATGCGGCCGAGCTTCCTCATGAAATTGATCTTGATCGGGCTGAAAAAGCCCGCCTTCGAGCCGAAGGTCGTCTGGCCGAGTTGAGCCATGAAGATCGAGATTATTATGAAGAACTGGCAGCCCTTGATCGGGCTATGAACCGGATTTCGATTACCAAGATTTGATTATCGAAAGATTCAAATATGTAAAAACAGAGTTGGCCTGATCAGGCAAAAAACGGGAGTTGATAAGCTCCCGTTTTTTCGTTTAAAGGGAGGATTTATCATGCAAAATTTAACTGCAATAGTTCTAGCTGCCGGCCGGGGAACTCGTATGAAATCAGCGCTTCCCAAAGTGCTGCATAAGTTACTTGATGAACCTCTTTTGTCTTATCCCTTAAGGGCCTTAGGCGAACTAGGGATTAAAAAGCAACTTGTGGTTGTCAGTGGCGACCAGGATGGTGATCAGGTAGAAAAATCGATGTCCGACTTTTCTGCGATTGAGTGGCCTCGTCAAACTCAGGCCCGTGGGACTGCTGATGCGGTTACAGCCGCTCTTAAAACCCTTGATGGAGTTTCGGGAAGCGTGCTTATTCTTTGTGGTGATGTACCTTTATTAAGTACTGCAACTCTGCAGTTTTTTTACAAAAAACATCGACAAAGCCAAGCTCAATTAACGATTCTTACCGCTGTTTTGGATGATGGCGGCAGTTATGGCCGGATTATACTTGATCCAAAGGGCTTGCCTGAAGCTATTGTCGAAGCCAAAGATGCGACCCCGGAGCAACTTTTGCTTAAGCGTATCAATAGCGGCACCTATCTGGTCGATATCGATCTTCTACGCCGGGCTCTGGCTGAGACCGATTGTGATAATGCCCAAGGTGAATATTATTTAACCGATATGGTGGCTTTTGCTCGTCAAAATGGCGCATCTACGGCTATATTTGATGTTTTGGACAATCGTGAAATCTTAGGCATCAATACGCGGAATGATTTAGTGGCATTGGAAAAAATTATGGCCGCCAGAATCTCAAGCCACTGGCTTAAGCACGGGGTTACAGTGCATTTTCCGGAAACTGTTCGCATCGGTCCGTGCGTGACACTTGGTCAGGATAGTGAGATCGATTCTGGAGTATCGTTAAGTGGGCAGACTGAAATCGGCGAAAATTCACATATAGGAGCCGGTGCGAATATCAAGAATTGCAAAATTGGTGATCAGGTTAATATTAATCCTTACTCGGTTCTTGAAGATTCGGTTGTCGAAGAAAACTCTCAAATTGGGCCATTTGCCCGACTTCGGCCCGGATCCGAGATCGGCGTTGGGGCTAAGATCGGCAATTTTGTTGAGACTAAAAAGGTTAAATTCGGCAAAGGGGCCAAGGCTTCTCATCTAGCTTACATCGGTGATGCCGAGGTTGGAGAGAAAAGTAATTTGGGTGCCGGCACCATTGTTTGTAACTATGACGGTTTCAATAAATTTAAAACCATCATCGGTCAGCGAGTTTTTATAGGTAGCGATTCGCAGCTTGTGGCGCCTGTAAAATTGGGTGATGATGTTTTGGTTGGGGCCGGCTCAACCGTAACCCGGGATGTTGCTGATAATGCATTGGTGACGACCAGGACTCGACAGAAAGAACTTGCCGGGCGGGGCATGGCTTGGCGTAGACCATCTTCAGAGGAGCAATAAAATGTGTGGAATAGTTGCTTATATGGGTTTGAAAAATGGGGTACCGATAGTTCTTGATGGTTTACGTAAGCTTGAGTACCGAGGTTACGACTCGGCTGGTCTGGCGATTCTTAATGAACAGAAAATTAATATTTATCGCAGTGTCGGAAAACTGATTGGCTTGGAAGATAAGATTCGAGAAAAAAATCTTTGCGGTACCCCAGTCATCGGCCATACCCGTTGGGCGACTCACGGTCGGCCGACTGAAGCTAATGCACATCCTCATAAATATGAGGGGGTGGTGGTTGTTCACAACGGAATTGTCGAAAATTATCTCGATCTTCGACAAGAGTTGATGGCTTTAGGTCATACTTTCTCTTCCGAGACTGATACTGAAGTGATCAGTCATTTGATTGTACGGGAGCTTAGGGGCGGCGCCGACTTTGAAAATGCGGTAAGATCGGCTCTTCTCCAGATTCGGGGAACCTATGCCCTGGCCGTTCTCCATGAGCAGGAGCCGGAAAAAATGATTGCAGCCCGGCAGTGCAGCCCGTTGGTGCTGGCTCTTGGCGAAACTGCAGGCGAATATTTTGTCGCCTCGGATATTCCAGCTCTGTTGGCCTGGTCGCGGGATGTAATCTTTCTCGATGACGGCGAGCTTGCAATCTTTACCAAACAGGGAATGAAAATTATTGGTCTTGTTGATGGCAACCAACGGGAAAAACCGATCCGACGCATTGCTTGGGATCCGATTATGGCCGAAAAAAGCGGTTACAAACATTTCATGCTCAAAGAGATTTTTGAGCAGCCTGATGCCGTCAGTAACACTCTGTTGGGACGTTTAAATGAAGATCGCAACGGGGTTGATCTTTCCGAAATCGGTTTTAGTGAGGAGCAGTGGCAAGGTTTTAAAGAGATTAAGATTGTCGCCTGTGGCACTTCTTGGCATGCCGGGCTGGTGGCTAAATATTGGTTTGAAAATTTAGCCCGGATTCCGGCCGAAGTTGATATCGCTTCAGAATTTCGTTATCGTGAGCCTCTGGTCGGGCCCGAAACTTTGGTCATTGCTATCTCGCAGTCGGGTGAGACAGCCGACACCTTGGCCGCCCTCCAGGAGGCCAAACGCCGTGGGGCTAAATTATTGGCGGTTTGTAATGTCATGGAGAGTAGTATCGCGAGACTTTGTGATGGAGTTTTCTATACCCACGCCGGTCCGGAAATCGGGGTCGCTTCGACCAAAGCTTTTACAACTCAGCTAACAGCGCTTTTTCTCTTGGCGCTGGGCTCAGCTGCCCGGCGTCAGAGTTTAACCACTAATGAGATCAGTCAGCAGGTTAAAGCTTTGTTGCATCTGCCCGTTGCCCTGGAGAAGGTTTTGGCCCGGGCTCCGGAACTTGAGCGGATGGCTCGCAAATATCATCATGTCAATGACTATCTCTACCTCGCCAGAGGGCTTAATTTTCCGATTGCCCTGGAAGGGGCTCTGAAGCTGAAAGAGATCTCATATATTCATGCCGAGGGCTACCCGGCCGGAGAGATGAAACATGGCCCAATCGCACTGATTGATGAGAATATGCCGGTTGTCGTCCTCGCCCCGCCGGATCGTCATTTAGAAAAGATCATCAGTAATTTTCAGGAAGTTGCGGCCCGGGAAGGGCGCTTGCTCCTTTTTTCCGGCCCCGATTTGGTGCTGCCGGACGATGTTGAAGGGGTTGACCGTTTTGTTGTCGATGTTGTCGGAGAGGAGCTTAATCCTTTGCTCTATGTGGTGCCCCTCCAACTTCTGGCCTACTACACCGCCGTTTTGAAGGGGACTGATGTCGATCAACCCCGTAACCTGGCCAAAAGTGTGACGGTTGAATAAAAATTCCATGATATCTCGTAAAAATCTCTTAAATAAGATAGTTCTACTGAAAAAGCGCTTCGGCGTTTCAGAGAACTATTTTCTCATCTTTCTCGCCGTTTTAATCGGGGCGTTGAGTGCTCTGGGTAACTGGGGGCTGCGCTTTTCGATCGAATTTTTTCACGAATATATCTTTGTTGCAGGCTCCGCTCTGCTTGGCATCGGTCAGGGGGGCTGGAAATTTTATCTCCTGCCCCTTTTGCCGATGTGCGGCGGTCTTCTCCTGATTCCTCTGGAGATGGCTTTTCCTGGTTATGTTTGTGGTTATGGCCTGCCTAATTTTTTGAAAACCGTCAATCTCGGGCATGGCCGTCTGGCCCGGCGTAATATCTGGCTCAAGATTTTAGCTCCGGCAATTACTATCGGCAGTGGCGGCTCAGCCGGTCAGGAGGGGCCGATCGCGACGATCGGGGGTGCCATTGGGCAGATGGTTGCCGGTTTTTTCTCCTTTAATCAAGCCCGTATTCGTTTGCTCATCGCCTGCGGGGTTGCCGGCGGTATTGCCGCGACTTTCAATGCCCCGATTGCCGGAGTCTTTTTTGCTCTGGAAATAATCATGATGGGTGATATCGGTCTGGCAATCTTTACACCAGTGGTCATCTCGGCGGCAACTTCGGTGGTCGTTACCCGTTTGATTTTTAGTGAAGAGAGCCTTTTTGCGGCTCCTGCCTTTGCCCTGGTGAGTTTTTGGGAACTTTTTGTCTATATGGCGATGGGGCTGGTGATTGGAATTCTGGCGGCCTTTTTCATCCGTTTTTTCTATTTTGTTCAGGATCTTTTTGCCAAACTGATTTTTCCTCGTTATCTGAAACCGGCCTTAGGCGGCCTGTTGGTCGGGATGATCGGGCTCTTTTTTCCTCAGGTCATGGGCGATGTCTATGAGCATATGGGGCATGTTTTTTACCACTCTCCAGTCTGGTATATGGTGCTGGCACTGGTTTTTATGAAGATGCTGGCGACCTCAATCTGTCTCGGTTCCGGTGGGGCCGGAGGGCTCTTTGCCCCGATTATGTTTATGGGGGTGTTGATTGGTCAAAGCTGTGGCCAAGTTGCCTCTCAGCTGTTTCCTGACTTGGTGCTTTCGCCTGATGGTTATGCGGTTGTCGGTCTCGGAGCCTTCCTTTCAGCCGTGACTCATGCCCCCTTAACCGCAATTTTTCTGGCCTATGAATTGACCGGTGATTCCCAAATTATCCTGCCCGCGATGTTTGCCACTGTCGTCGGAATCATGATCGCCCGCAGTATTGAACGCGAGGGGATTGATACCTTCGGCCTCGCCCGCGAAGGGATTCATCTTGAAGACGGTCGGGAGGTTAACCTGCTTCGTTCGATCAAGGTTGGCGATGTTATGTTTCGCGGCTCTCTGGAGACTATTTCAGAGACTATGAAACTAAAATCATTGCTTCAGTTTTTACCGAGATCGCATAAAACCACTTTTCCGGTGGTTGATGCCGAGGGTTTGTTGACCGGTATCTTAAGTATTCAGGATCTGCGCGAACTGATCTATGAGGAGGGCCTTGAAGACCTTATCGTCGCCAAGGAACTGGCTCGCGATAAGGTCTTGACTGTGACCGCCAAAGAGAATCTTGATGACGCCATGCAGAAAATCGGTTCACGAAATATCGACTATCTGCCGGTGGTTGCCGATGATAATCCCCGTCGTCTGGTCGGCATGGTTTCGCGCCAGGATATTATCGCAGCCTACAATCGCAGTATTCTGGAACGCGAACTGCCGGGACATTGATACCTGAAAGCCAGCCGATTGACTTTACCGCTCTGAAAACCAAACTTGAAAGCGTCGCCGCCGCCGAAGCTGAAGTTTATCGAAAACTCCTAATCACCTTTCCATGATGGTCTTTAGCGCTTGACATGACAGGGTTGTTAAATTAACCTGCTTATGATTTAGAACAGGAGTTTGAATTCCCTAATGCCGAGACAGGTTTTTTTATGAATGAAGAATCAATCATCAGTTTGCAGCAGATGGATAAAGAGGAACTGATTCAGCAGATTCTATCCTTGCGCCGGGAGAATGAAAGTCTGCTTGGCCGGTTGCAGAAAAGTGAGGAGAGGTTTGAGGTCTTTGCTGATAATATTCAGGCCGCGGTTTACATGGTCGGCGAAAATGGCATGATCATTTATGCGAACCCTTTTATGGTGTCGTTGTCTGGGTATACTGGTGATGAATTATCACGGATGCCGATCTTTGCTCTGGTTCACCCGGATTATCGTGAAATGACAATAGAACGAACCCTGGCTCGATTTAAGGGAGAACCGTCTCCGGCCAAGTATGATGTCAAGTTACAGGGCAAAGATGGCAGAATAAAATGGGCTGAACTCTACGCGGAAAGGCTTGAGTTACAGGGGCAGACGATTATTCTTGGCACCGCCATCGATATTACAGCAAGGAAAAGGATCGAAGAGGAATTGTGCCTCAGTGAGGAGAAATTTAAAGCCTTTACTGAAAATGCCCAGGTGATGATCTACTCTTATGACAGTAAAGGAAATTTTACCTATATAAATAAGATGTGTGAAGTGTTGACCGGCTACCCCCAGGAAGAACTTATGGGTATGAATTTTACTAAGCTTCTCCATGATGATTACAAAAATTTGAGTGTTAAACGGGCTGTGTCCCGCCGGGCGTTTGAAACCACTGGGGTTTCCTATGATTATGTTGGCGTGAAAAAAGATGGCAGTCTCCGTTGGTGGGAGTTGTCGGGGGTTCCGTTGGTGGGTGCTGATGGCGAAGTAACGATTCTCGGCAGCGCTATCGATATTACCGACAGGGTTGAATCGGAACTGGCCTTGAAAAAGAGCGAGGAGAAATTCAGGGCTCTGTTTGAGCGCTCTTCCGATCCGATGCTGCTGCTTGATGAAGAGGGCTTTTTTGATTGTAACCAGGCGGCGTTGAAATTGCTGAAAGCTAAAAGCAAGGATGAATTATTTATCCACCCGGCCCGTTTGTCACCGCCCAGGCAACCCGATGGCCGTTCGTCGAAGAGCAAAGCTGAGGTTATGATCAAACAGGCGCATGCGGCCGGGTTTCATCGCTTTGAATGGCTCTATTGTGATCTGGAAGGTCGCGAGTTTTGGGCTGATGTCTCTTTGACTGTGGTACCTTTTGAGAACCGGGAGATTATTTATACGGTCTGGCGTGATATTTCAACATTCAAGGAACTTGAACATCTTTTGCGGGATGAACGGGAGCAGCTTCTAGTGACTCTGCGCAGTATCGGTGATGCGGTTATTACCACCGATCTTGACCGGCGGGTGCTACTGATGAATCGAGTCGCTGAACGCTTGACCGGCTGGCGACATTGTGAAGCTATTGGTCATAATATTGATGAGGTTCTCGATATTGTCAAAGGTAAAACCGGGGAACCGGCCCGAAATCCGCTCGATCAGGTGATCCGTCAGGGGGTGATTTTAGAGCTCGAAGATGATATTCTGCTGCGTTCTCGTAATGGTCAGGAGTTTAAGATTGCCGACAGCGCTTCGCCAATTCGGGATGAGAATAGCGCGATTATCGGTGGGGTTCTGGTTTTTCGTGACATTACTGATCGTGAGCGCATGCAGGAAGAGGTTCTGAAGTTAAGGAAACTTGAGAGTGTCGGCCGCTTGGCCGGGGGGATTGCCCACGATTTTAATAACCTGTTGACCGGGATTATGGGCAATGTTGAAGTCGCTTTGTTGCGACTCGATTCTCAATCAAAAAATGCCCATGTAAACCTTGAGAAGGCCCTGAAAGCCTCACAGCGAGCGGCGGATCTAACGCAAAAGCTGCTGACTTTTGCTAAAGGTGGTGAGCCGGTCAAAGAGGCGGCGGAGCTTGGTGAAATCATCAAGGACTCAGCTGAATTTTCTCTGCTCGGGTCAAAAATAGCCCTCTCCCTCTCGATTTCGGAGAATCTTTGGGCGGCTGAAGTGGATTCCGGCCAGATCAGCCAGGTGATTCAGAATCTGGTGATTAATGCTGTTCATGCCATGCCGGAGGGCGGGACGATCTCTATTTCCGGCGAAAACGTGGATTTGGGCCCCGTGCACACAACCATTCTGCCCCTTAAACCCGGCCCCTATATCAAAATCTCGGTGCGAGACCAGGGTTGCGGGATTGCAGAAGAGTTGCGGGAAAAGATTTTTGATCCATTCTTTACGACCAAGAAAGAAGGCAGCGGCTTGGGGTTGTCGGTTATTCATTCGATTGTCAACAAACATGATGGCTACATCGGTGTTCAATCAGAGCCGGGCCGTTTTACTGAATTTACATTCTACTTGCCGTCTCTTGGGGTGGTTTTTACGAGTCCGACAAAGGTGCTACCCGAAAGGGTGTTGCCGATTTCGGCAAGTCGCATTTTGGTGATGGATGATGAGGAGGTTGTCCGCGAAACACTAACGGAAATATTAACTACTTTTGGCTATGAAGTGGAGGCTGTCAGCGATGGTCAGCAGGCTCTGGAAAAATATCGGGAGCGGAAATTCGCGTTGGTGATCATGGATCTGACGATTCCTGGAGGCTTGGGCGGGCGCGAGACCATTAAACTGCTCAAGGACTTTGATCCTCAGGTGAGAGCGGTAGTTTCCAGTGGTTACGCTAATGATCCGGTAGTTGCCGAGTACGAAAAATATGGTTTTTGCGGTTTTCTCAATAAACCCTATATTATTGAAGATCTGTTGCAACTTCTGAAAAAGGTGTTGGCGGATTAGGATCTTAAATAAGGAGAAATAGATGAATCAACATAAAGCAAGTGAAGGGGATGTTTATAGTCAATTGGCCAAGCATCTTGATAACCTGCCGGCCGGTTTTCCGGCGACTGAGAGCGGGGTTGAGTTACGGATTTTAAGGAAATTATTCACCCCGGAAGAGGCGGCGGTCGCCTTGGGTTTGAGGATGATGCCGGAACCGACTGCCAAAATTGCAAAACGTCTGCAAAAAGACAGCATTGTTCTCGAACCGATGCTTGAGGAGATGTCGCATAAGGGTTTGATTTTTCGCGCCCGTAAGGGTGATGTGACCCTCTATATGGCGACCCAATTTGTCGTCGGTATCTGGGAGTACCATGTCAACGATCTTGATGAAGAGCTGATTAAAGATGTTAATGAATATGTGCCTTTTCTCATGGAGAAGACCTGGGCCGAAATGGATACCAAACAGCTGCGGGTGATTCCCGTAACTGAAAGTGTTTCCGCCGAAGTCTCGATCATGCCTTACGAAGAGGTGGAAACGATCATCAAAAGCCAGTCCAAGATTGTTGTCGCCCCCTGTATCTGCCGCAAAGAACAGAAGATGATGGGTGAAGGTTGTGATAGTCCGATGGATGCCTGTTTCATTTTCGGTGTGGCCGCTTTTTACTATGAAGAGAACGGTTTGGGCCGGGCTGTAGATCAAGATGAAGCTCTGGAATTGATGTATAAAGGTCTTGATGCCGGTCTTGTTTTACAGCCGAGTAATTCGCAGAAATCGATCAATATCTGCATGTGTTGTGGATGTTGTTGTCAGATTTTGAAGAATATCAAAAAGATGCCGCAGCCGGCAACAATGATCGATTCAAACTATTTCAGCGAAGTCGATAGTGGTCAATGTGTTGCCTGTGGTGATTGCGTTGAGCGTTGTCCGATGGATGCGATCGAGATTGAAGATACGGCCAAGGTTGATCTTGATCGCTGTATCGGTTGCGGGGTTTGTATCCCGGCTTGCGACTATGAGGCTCTGCATCTTCGGCAAAAAGCTGAATCTTTACAGTCAGTACCGCCTGAAACCATGGTTAATACTTATATGCAGATGGCCCAGGAACGCGGCAAGATGGCGTCGTAAAAAGTTCCGATATCCTGCGTTGATGTGGTTTTCCAGACACTCGACATACTGCATGTATGGTCTCGCGCCTGGAAAACCACATCAACTTGTCTATCGAAATTTTTACTTAGCCATCCCGTGATTTTTACGAGTTCATCATGCATGAGTTGCCGGTAGTTGAAAATATTCTTAAGGTGGTGCTGGCTCATGCGGCAAAGCATCGGGTCAGAAAAGTGGTGGCGATCCACCTTGAGGTGGGTGAACTCAGTGATCTTGAAGATCAATGGATGCAGCGCTATTTTGACCATTTAAGCAAGGGCAGCCGGGCCGAGAAGGCCAGACTTGTGATTGAACGGGTTCCGGCTCGGCTCCAGTGTGCTCAATGTGGTGAGACTTTTCCCTTTTCGACGGCTCATGATCAAAGCAATATCTGCCCAGTTTGCGCCGCCGGCGATTGTCGGTTGATTGCCGGTCAGGGCTATTTTGTCAAGAACCTGGAGGCTTTATGAGGATGATTGATATGAGGAGGCTTAATATAACATGAGTGATGAAATTCGCTTGATTGAGGTGAAAGAGGAGATCTTTGCCGATAACCGCAAGGTTGCCGAGGCTTTGCGGGAGCGACTGCTTAAGGCGAAGACCTTTTTGCTTAACCTGATGGCCTCTCCCGGGGCCGGTAAAACCAGTCTGGTAGTCAAAACTATTGCCGGGTTGTCTCAGGAGCTCAAATTGGGGGTGATTGAGGCCGATATCGACTCGATGGTCGATGCTGAAACCGTGGCTGCGGCTGGGGTTCCGGCGGTACAACTTCGCACCGGCGGCTTTTGCCATGTCGATGCCTCAATGGTGGGCAAAGGTCTGGAAGGGCTGGCGGTCGAAGATCTTGATTTGGTTATTCTTGAGAATGTCGGCAATCTCGTTTGTCCAGCCGAATTTGATACCGGCGCACATAAGAATGTGATGATTTTGAGTGTTCCCGAAGGAGACGATAAACCGCTTAAATATCCCCTGATGTTCTCAATTTGTGATGTGCTTATTGTCAATAAGATTGATTGTATGGACTTCTTCGACTTTAACCTCGAAAAAATGCGCGAGCGGGTTTTAAATCTCAACCCAGACATCAAAATTATCCCACTCTCCTGTAAAACCGGTGCCGGTATTAAAGAGTGGCTTGATTGGTTGCGTTTCGCGGTTTTGGGGGCTTGACAGAAGTTTATTGATAGTCTATAGGGGGCTGACAATTTAAAGAAAATATTGTTTCAGAGTCGCGCACTATTTATGAAGACGCGATAATAGGGAATGCCGTGTAATTCGGCAACGGGCCCGTCGCTGTAACCGGCAACGAACACCGCAATAAAGTCACTGCACTCAGGAGTCTGCTCGAGGATAGACTCTTGGAGAGTGTGGGAAGGCGCGGTTAGTAGGTTTGAGCCGGAAGTCAGAAGACCTGCTTTGAAATAAGGTTCGAGTGCAGCCATAACCGGTGGAACGGTGTGGTATTATTAGCATGCTCGGACTATACTTCGTGATTAAATCAGGGAATCCCGAAGAGCTGACTGCAGCTTTTCGGGATTTTTTTATGTTCGTTTGTAACTATTCAGTGTAAAGTAGTCCACAAACTCTCTCGGTGCGGGGACATTGCTCCAGGCGGCGACTGCAAGTCGCTTGCCGATCTGAGCTGTGTCCCCCTCGAAGCCGGGCGAAGCCAATGTTCACACCATTTGTAGTGGCTTTAAGGTTATTACGCTGAATAGTTATGTTCGTTTTATGATTGGATTTGGTGCTTTTTTAGTGAAGGATATCTCTCTACGATCGAAAATTTTATTTATCTACGGGCTCTGCCTGGGATTGAGTCTTGTTTTCTCCTCAATTTTGGTGGGGCCTGCGGCGGCCGGGGATAACTCGCTGGTGCTTGATGATATGGTTGTCGAGGCAACCGGACTGGCGGATGATTTTCGGACAGGCGATGTTGATCCCGGACAGTTGACCTCGTTTTCATCAGTTATCAACCTTGATGACATTGACCCCGGGATTACCAGTCTGGGTGATCTGTTGGCCAAGGAGGTCGGTATTCAGGTGCGCAGTTCCGGCGGTTTGGGCGGCTACTCTTCGGTCTCATTGCGCGGGGCTTCCGGTGACCAGGTTTTTGTTTATCTCGATGGGGTGCTGCTCAATGATGCTTCCGGCGGTGGTGTTAATCTGGCCTTGGTGCCGTTAAATGATGTTGCCGCAATCGAGATCTATCGCGGCATTTCACCGGTCAATTTTGCTCGCGCCGGTCTCGGTGGGGTGATCAATATTCGCACCCGTCGGAGTAAGTCTGGAACTAATGGCACGTTGGGTTTTGGTCTCGGATCTTTTGCCAGTAAACGTCTCTTTGGTTCACTTAATCATCAAACGGAAAACCGTTGTGATTTTCTCGCTTTTGCTGAATATCTCAGCAGTGATAACGATTTTAAGTTTTTAAATAACAATGGTACCGATTGGAATCCGAATGACGATCGTCGTGAACGGCGCAATAATAACGAGTACTTCCGGCGCAGTTTGATGCTCAAAGCGGGTCACGATTTCAGTGATGATCTAAGGTTTGAAATTTCGGAGCAGTACCTTAACCAGGATCGCAGGCTGCCCGCCTGGAACAATACTCCGGCTGTCAATACGCACTTTAAAACCGAGAGTCATCAGGTCGTGGCCCGGCTCCAGGCGGATGATTTAAGCTCTTTGCATCTTAATCTTGCAACTCAGCTTTTTTATGGTTGGAAAGAGGAGCATTACAACGATTCACAGAGTGCTATCGGTTTGGGTCGTCAGCACGAACGTTACAATACCGATAAATATGGCGGATCAATATTTTGTGAATGGGCGACCGAATTTCAGGTTCTTTCGCTCAATCTTGAGGCCGGACGTGAAACCTATAAAGCAAAAGATCTGCTTCGTTCCCGGCCTCGGGGTGACAGCCGACGAAACTATTTCTCCGGCGCAATCCAGGATAGTATCTATCTTTTCGGCCAGCGTCTTTTGTTGACCCCGGCCTGTCACTATCAGTGGTATGATGATAAACTTGAAAGTGTAACCCTCACTTCCGGTCATAAAATTCCCGGATATAGCCGCAATCACGGCGCTTTAAGTCCGAGCCTGGGGGCGCGTTATCAGCTCTGGGGCCCGCTTTCGCTGCAGGCAAATGCCGCCAGATATAGCCGTGAACCCTCTTTTTATGAACTCTTTGGTGATCGTGGGTTTACGATTGGTAACCCCGATCTAAAAGCGGAGGAGGGCGACAATTACGATGTCGGCCTCATTTGCGCATGCCCCGCCCCGTGGACCTGGTTGAGTCGAGTCGAGGTCGAAGCCGTACTTTTCTACAGCAAGATCGACAATCTGATTACCCGGATTTATGATGCCCGCGGGATTGGTAAATCAGTGAATATTTCAGCGGCCCGCGTCAGCGGCGTCGAAGCCCGGGCGGCGATCGATTTCGGCCCCTATTTTCGCCTGATTGGTAACGCTACTTGGCAGGATACTGAAAATCGAGGTGAAATCCCAGCTTTTCACGGAAAGGATCTCCCCGGCCGCTGGCAGCGCAGCTACATGGCTCGTTTAGAAAGCAACTACCGCTGGTTGCGTTGTTATGTTGAGTATCAGCATGAGAGCAAAATGTATTATGATGCCGCCAACCTGCTCCCGGCGGACAGTAAAGATCTGGTCAACTTAGGTATGACCATGACCATGCCCTTGGCACCGGGTGCCGGTGAACTGGTTTTCGATTGTGAGATAAAGAACCTGAACGGCAATGAGTACCAGGACTTTAATGGTTACCCGATGCCGGAACAGGAGCTTTACTTTAACATTGCGTACCATTATTAATGGTTTTTTTAAACTGATAGTTACAGAAAAGGAGTTTTGAAAGATGAAAATTTTGTCATTTCGTTTATTGTGGACGCTGATGGCCGTAGTCGTTTTGTCGGTTTTTTGTGCCGGGGCGGCTTTTGCCGACTACGCCTACTATTTCCCCTATTTTTCCAGCTCAGACAGCAAGGGTGAGGTGATTGGTCTGGCATTAACCAACGCTGATGGCGTAAAGAACGATGTTAAAATCGTAATTAAAGACCAGGGTGGGGTTACCCGGAAGGTTGAGTATTGGAAGCTTGCTCCTTTTGGTCAGCAAAATGCGGTGATCGGGGCCGATCTGGATGAGGTTGAGGGCTCTTTTCAGGTGGTTTCCACGCGCCCGCTGACCGGTCTGGCCTTTCTTTTCACCCAACAAATGACGGTTATGTATGATCTGCCGATGACCCAGAGCCCGGTTAATAAACTCGACATTCCGCATACGGCTCAAGATACGGAGTGGGGGATGCGAATTTTTGTTAACAACCCGAAGGCCAAGGCGGTTTCAGTCGATATTACTTACCGGGATGGAGCTGGTGTCGGTACCATCTCTGCTTATGAGGTCAACCTCGACGCTTACGGTAGTGCCGTAATAAATCTGGCCGATCTTCTGACCTATTGGAATCTGCCGGAGTTGAGTGGCGGCTGTTTACATCTGGTGACAGATGGTTCAGGGATTGTCGCTTTTGCCACCTATGACAGCTTGAAAAGTGGTGGATCTTTTTACGCAGGTCTCGAAGCGGTAGACCCGACCAAACAACTGATTCGCCCTCAGTATGCTGTAGTCTCCTGCTCGGCACCAGGTTATACTAGTGGTGCGCACGCTTTGATTGAGGTTGAGAAGCCACGTTCGGTTCAAGAAAATCTCCTGCCCACCATATCCGATATTAAAATGGCGGCTCAGGGAGAGCATTTTTATCGCATTGACCGTAGGAACGGCAACGTTACCAAGTTCTCTGCTACAGTTCCAGCTGCCCCGATCTGGCAGTATTCAGTTGAAGCTAGTAATCCGCAAAGTATGATTTTTGTCTCTGAATCTAAAGCCTATATCACACGTCTTGGATCAACCAAGATGTGGATTGTCAATCCGGCGACAACCACCGAAGCCAATTTTAAAATTGGCGAAGTTGAACTTGCTGACTACGCCGATGCTGACGGTTCACCGGACATGACTAAAGGGGTTGTAGTTGGCGGTAAACTTTTTCTTCTTCTTCAGCGTCTTGAGTACTGGGTTCCGCAGACCGCCTATCTGGTGGTAATCGATACTGAAAGCAATATAGAGATCGACACCCAAAATGGGGCTGCGAATTTAAAAGGGATCCCATTGCCGGTCAAGAATCCCTGGGATATAGTTTACAGGGATGGAAAAATTTATCTCAATGGGGTTGGTAATGCCTTTAGCAATCCAGTTGATTTTTCGGGCGGCATTGTCTCTGTCGATCCAGATACGTATGAAGTCGAAATGATTGTTGATGATGGTGATCAGGATGAGCACCCTTACGGCAATATCTCCGGCATGACCGTGGTTTCGGCGACTAGAGGTTATTTTGTCACCTATGCAGGTTGGGGTGATAACGCAATTTACGGTTTCAATCCGACTACCGGAGTTGTTGATGAATCAGCCTTGGCCGCCTTTCCGCTTAACCCCACGCCTGATGAACCCGATAGTGGAACCAATATCGCGAATATGAATGTTGACGGCCAAGGTAATTTGTGGGTTGCCTCAAACACTTCTTCCGGCGGCGGTTTGTTGACCATTATAAATCCGGCTGATGATAGCGTCGACCAGGAACAAAGCTTAGAACTCAACCCTCAGGGCATTGCTTTCGGAACCTGGGAATAAATTCAAACCATCTCGGGTCGGGGACATTGCTCCAGGCGGCGGCTGCAAGCCGCTTGCTGGTCTGAGCTGTGTCCCCTTCGAAGCCGGGCGAAGCCAATGTTCGCGCCATTTGTAGTGGATTTAAGGTAATTACATCAAAATTGGAGGGTACGGTGTTCTCGAACAGCCTCTTGGAACAAGTTTCTTAAATTACCATAATCCGACCGGGGTCGTTGTCGGTAAAGCGGCCCACCGGCCAGCAGCCGGTTCCGGATGCATTAAAAGCGCGAATTACGGATTCGGCGCCATCGGCAGCGACAGCCAGCAAAAGACCGCCCGAAGTTTGAGGGTCAAAAAGCAGGTCACAAAGTATCGGGTCGGCCAGATCTTCACCCCGCAGGCGAGAGCCGAAATGGTCACGATTACGATGGCCTCCTTCCGGAAACATCCCCATACTGCAAAATTCCTCGGCTCGCTCAAGCAGCGGAACATGATTCAGCTCAACTAAAGCCCCAACTTTGTCGTTAGAGATCATTTCGCATAAATGGCCGAAAAAGCCAAAACCGGTGACATCGGTACAGGCCTGAACCCATTGTCGCCAGGGTTCGTTGCTATCTTCCGGCGGCAGAACATTGAGTCGCGCCATCCACTCCAGAGTTTGCGAGATTTCGTCTTCAGTCACAAAATCGGCTTTTAAGGCAGTCGCCAACACACCATTGCCTAAAGGTTTGGTCAAGAGCAGAATATCACCAACCTGGGCTCCTTGATTACGCCAAATTCGCTCAGGATGAACCTCGCCGGTAACCGAAAGACCATATTTTATTTCCGGATCATCGATGCTGTGCCCGCCCGCTAACACCGCACCCGCCTCTTTAATCTTGTCGAGACCACCGGCCAGAATGTTACGAAGTATCGCAGGGTCAAGACAGTTGATCGGAAACGCCACAATATTCATGGCGGTTAACGGCACGCCGCCCATGGCGTAAACATCACTGAAGGCATTGGCGGCTGCAATCTGCCCGAAACGATAAGGATCATCAACCATCGGGGGAAAGAAATCAACCGTCTGCACCAGCGCCCGCTGGTCATCAAGACGAAAGACTCCGGCATCATCCGCCCCTTCTATGCCGACCAGTAAGCGTTCATCGACCGGTAGTGATAAACCCTGCAATACGTCCGCCAACTCCGACGGACCAATTTTTGCCGCTCACCCGGACGCCGCCGAGAGGGTGGAAAGTTTTGCTTTTAAGTTCTTAGAATCTTTGTTGTCCATAAAAAATCTCTATCTTGGTTTTTTATTATAAAGTCAACAGGAGCTGAAACTCCCGGTCGGATTTGTTGTCTCTTCTTTTGCACTCATATATCATAACCTCACTGGTAAAGGCCACTTTTTCGAAATTTGCTCTGATCTTATCCAGATCACTCAGGCAACAGGCCAGACTCATACCGCAGTCGGAGCTGATTTCTCTGGGCACCGGTACCATGTCGACCGAGATGTCGGCTTTAAGCAGCAGCTCCTCCGCCAGCATGACATTGTGAATAGAATGGAAAATCAGATAGAGTTCCAGTTCTTGCCGATCAGTCATTATGACCTCCGGCAATTATTGAGATAGCTCTTGTGACCTCTGCCATCTCTTCGCCGCTGTTGAAATAGCCCGGTGCGAGGCGCACCGTTCCTTGCGGGAATGTGCCGATGCTCTGGTGAGCGCGGGGGGCGCAGTGGAGGCCGACCCGCGTCATGATCGTAAATTCACGATCGAGTCGGGAACCAATTTCGGAGCAATTAAGACCTGCAAGCGTGAAAGATATGACCGGCAGTTTTTCATCGTTGGATCGAGGCTCATAAAGAGTCAGGCCGGGGATCTCGCGCAGGTTGTAACGCAGGGTTTCAGCCAGTACTTTTTCATGTTCAATAATATTTTTGAGCCCGGTCTCCTCGATAAAGTCAAGACCCGCCTTAAGCCCCGCCAGTCCTACAGTGTTGGGCGTACCACTCTCGTATCTGTCCGGTAAAAACTCCGGCTGAAATTCAGTTTCGGAGCGGCTGCCGGTGCCGCCATAAATTAACGGCTGGGGCTCTATGCCCGCTTTAATATAGAGTCCGCCGGTACCCGGAGGCCCGAAGAGGCTTTTATGACCGGTAAAGCAGAAAATGTCAGGGTCAAGAGTGCTGAGATTGAGAGGATGAGCCCCGGCACTTTGTGCCCCATCGATAACCGAGATGATATTGTGCTCTTTTAAGAGCGGCAACATCGCCGCAAGCGGGGCTCGGCTGCCGATGACGTTCGAGCCATGATTGATGACCGCCAAGCGATATTTTTTCTGTTCACACCACTGGGCCATCAGTTTTAGATCATAATGACTGGCCGCGGTACCGGGCAGGATGTCGATTGTAATCTGGCGCAGTTCTTCGAGGCGGCGTAATGGCCGCATCACGGAGTTATGCTCAAGACCGCTGACCAGAACCCGGTCACCCGGCCGCAGCAGGCCAAAAAGGGCGAGATTGAGAGCGGCTGTGGCATTTTCGCTAAAAATAATGCGGCCCGGATCGTTCAATTTAAAGAGCCGGGTCAGAGCTTTGCGGGTCTGAAAAAGAATTCGTCCGGCCGCAGCCGCCATTTGATGGCCGGAACGTCCCGGGCTGGCCCCGATATTTTCAAGGTAGTCGAGCATCGCCGCCGATACGGTTTTGGGTTTGGGGAATGAGGTTGCGGCGTTATCAAGATAAATCACGTCCTGACCACCTTGTCTGAGCCCGTCATCAGGGACGCAATTTCAAACATATTGGAAATTTGTCCAACTCCCAGTTTATCTTTCAGGTTGTAGAAGTCCAAACAGGTGCCGCAGACCAGAATGGTGCAGCCGGAAGTTTCAAGGGACTTGATAGTTTCAATTTCAGGGGAGTCGGTAGTGGTCAGGAAAACCCCATCGTTGAGAAAAATGATGCTTTTTGGCAGACTCTTCAGTTCCGGTAAAGTTTTCAGGAAGGCCTTCATCAGAATGTGTCCCAATTTCTCGTCACCGCTGCCCATATTCGAACTGTCGATGTAGACTATATAGCGGTTTGGGGTTTTGGAGTCAGGGGACTTAGGAGACTCCGAGGGCGGCAATTCACAACTGAATCCTCGGGTAATTGTTAGGGTAAACATCCCCTCGGTATCAACCTCCTCAGAAACCATGAAATTCTGACTTTCAGCGAAACGCGTAACATTAGCACAGGCTGCCTGGTTGTCGAGTTGAACCGTAATTATCACCTCGGTCGCCTCTTTATCAAGACTCAAAAAGGCTTTTCGGGTCTCGACTACCGGCCCCGGACAAGCTTTGCCCCGAAGATCGAGGTCGATAACTGTAAGATCACTCATCCTGCTACTTTCTCCTTTGCCCGACATTGTCCAAGAGTCTCAGCCCTTAACTTCATAAACCAAACCCAGCTCATTTAGCTCATTTTATATGGTTTTTATACCATTTTTACAAATAGTTTTTTCCGATGATCAGGACGCTTTGCATAGCTCCGGATTATCACTGTAATTCCAGCGGCCGCCCGAAAATGTCCTTTATCCGGTTAGCGCAATAGTTTCCACCTCTAATAGGATATATTTTATACTATCAGTTCTGTTGACATTTGCAATTAACCTATTATACTTGGTAACTATTCAGCGTAAATAGAAAAGCACCTGAATTTATAAGATAAAGCCACACCTGTTGTAAAGCAGGGTCGGAAAGTTTCGGGTCTTGTCTCCGAAATCAGCAAAGGCAGCCGAGCCACCTCTTTAAGGTCAGCTCGGCTGCCTCTTTTTGTGAAACATAAATCAGTATAAAGCTTTTGTAAGGTTTAAATTCAGCGCTTAGGTTTGTAGCCGGAAGCCGGGGGACTTGGTTTCATTTTGCTCGCTTTTTTCAGCACATGTTAACCATTTGTCTAAAGGGAGGATGTGTCATGCCAGGGAGTAAAGTTGGATTTCCAGCGTTGTTGTCGATACTTGTTTGTCTTGTCTGTTTCTCGGTACTGGTCGGCAATGGAGCAGTTAAGACAGCCGAAGCCAGCCAAAGTAGCAAAAAAAGCTGTGTCGTGGCCGTGCCGACGCGGGCTGCCATCCGAAGCGTACCGCTTGGTCTGCCCTATGGAACCCCGGTTTACGCGGTGGTCGACCTACTTTTTGATAATGATGTCTCCGTTTGTACTATTCGTTCCGGTACCACCGGAACGATCTACTGCTACGATCCCTCCGATTTCGATTATCCCTACTTGGTAAATTGGGACAACGGTTGCGGTTATTACGCTTGCGAGGTCTGCGATGTCTGTGCGCCAAGCGGCATATGGATGACTAGTACACAAATTGGTCTGATCAACGACGATTCGTCGGCTGCCTATCGTTATTTTGTTCCCTACTTTACCGGCCTGAGCGGCACCTGGAGCGGTATCGGAGTGACCAATGAAGGGCTGGAAGCGGCCTCTGTCGTTGTCACTGTCTATGGTGTGTTCGGTACTTTGCGGAGTACCGATTTTCTGACTCTGCCAGCCAACGGCGGCCAGGGTTCGGCAGCCATTGGACAGCATCTGACAGTAGAAGGCTGGATGGAAGTCGCCTCTGATCAGCCGCTGACCGGTCTCTGCTTTTTCGGTACCAGCGCCATGCTCAGCTACATGGCGGACGCCCCTTTCGATGATAATCTCTATACCAGTCAGCGGGTTCCCCACGTTGCTTGTGATTATTCCTGGAGTACCCATATCATGATCTGTAATCCAAATTCGGCATCTACGAACGTCACGGTGACTTTTGTCGACGGTTTCGGGGACGCTGACAGCGCCCGGAATTACTATCTCGACGCCATGGGTAGCGTCAGGATTTCGCTGACCGATCTTCTGGTCGGAAAGACCACGGTCAATGGTGGTTCGGTGTTGATTACTTCAACTGTGGGCGTGGCAACCTTCGGTCTCTACTCCAATGTCAAGTCCGGCGGCTATTGTTATGCGGCTGTCAACGCTCAGCCGACCAACAGCAGTGATGACGGAACCCACCCCTTTTAAAGAATCCTACAGGATTTTAAGTGGCAACCAGGTTACCATTGTTGCTCGTGGTCAAAAATTAAAAAGGGGCTAACCGAAAACCTCAGTTAACCCTTATCATAATCTGGCACGCCGCAGATCTTACTTTCTCTTGGGTTGGTGATCGCAATCTGCTGGTGCCGCCTTTCGCGATGCTGATGAACGTAATCGGGGTCTGACCCCGGTTTTACCGGTTTTATGACCCCGGTTTTACCGGTTTTACGGTTCTTGTCAAGTACAATGGCCTTGCTGGTTTGGTGAAGCGGGATATAGACCCACTGCAAGAACGGGAGATAAGTATACAAAATGATGAAGACAATCCTCTCTTCGGAGACTTTGCCGAACGCTTCATCAAGAATCATGTTAAAAAAAAGCTGGCTCAGAGTACGGCGGCGGAGTACGAACGGCAGATTAGAAAGTATTTTATTCCTGCATGGGGCAAGCGTAAGGTTGCCGACATCCAGAGGAAACAGATTGTCAAGTTAGTTGAGAAGCTGAGCGACAATACTCCGATCATGGCAAACAGGGCACTAGCTACCGTCAAGAAGATGTTCAGCTATGCCGTAAGCGTTGGTTTAACTGAGTTTAATCCGGCTGCGGGGATAGAGCGTCCCGGCAAAGAAACTCCCAGAGATAGGGTGCTCAGTATGGATGAAATAGTAATCATGTTCAGGATGCTTGAGGATTACGGGAATCGAGATACAAGCGAAATTCTACAGCTTATAACCCTGACAGCTCAAAGGCCCGGTGAAGTGCGAGAAATGCACCTGTCACAGTTTAAAGAGGATGCTGACGGTCTATGGTTCCAGCTCAAGGCCGGTGATACAAAGAACAGCGAGCCGACAAGGATTTTTCTAAATGATATGGCGGCACAGATCATCAAGACACGGGTCAGTGATCTGGGCTTGACTCACTACATCTTCCCGGCTGAAACAAAGTCAGGTTTCATGCGAAAAGATAACCTGGTGGACAGGGTGCAAAGGATTCAACCTCTCATGCAGGAATCTGGAGTTGCTCGCTTCACCGCACACGATTTACGCAGATCAGCGGCAACCGGCCTTGCACGATTGGGTTATGGTTCAATCGTTGACGATATCCTGAATCATAAACAGCAAGGTATAACCCGGCGCGTTTACGACCTATACAGTAGAGCCCCGGAAATCAAACGAGCGCTAACAGCCTGGGGCGAAGCTATCGAACGAGCGATTGACGGCAACCAGGCAGATGTTATCGAGATAAAGGGCGGGAAAGGTTGATCTTAACGTCCCTGGACAGCTAGTCTACAACCGAGAGCTTTAGTTACCTTGCAGATCGTGGAAAAATGTGGATTACCACCTTCTGCGAGAGATTTATACAGACTTGCGCGAGTGACACCGGCTTCTTTCGCTACTTCGGTAATACCTTTGGCCCTGGCAGCAGTGTTTAATGCGTGGATGAAGTCGGATTCATCGCCAGTGGCGGCGACTTCTTCAAGGAACTCGCGGATCGCCTCGGGGGTATTCAGATGTTCGGCGATATCAAAAGAAAAAGTTTTGGTAGCCATGATTAGTCCTCCAATTCGTTCAAGATGTTTTTGGCTTTTTCAATATCTTTACTTTGGCTGGATTTATCGCCACCGGTAACCAACAACACAACTTTCTTATCTTGAATCGTGTAATAAATCCGTAAGCCGCTACCAAAGAAAAAGCGAAGTTCAAAGAGACTGGCTTCAACCTGTTTATAATCACCAAAGTTGCCGTTCTCTACTCGGGCAAGACGAGCTAAAACCTTACGCTTGACCAGCGAGTCTTTTAATTTAGTAAACCATTTACTGAAATCTTTAGTGCTTCTGAGTTCATACTTCATAACCATATTGTATCTTGTGCGATACAGATTGTCAAATCATTTCATTTTCCCCGGCCTGGCGCGACGGCGCGAACACTGCTTTCCTGGGCGGCTGGCCGGGTTCACTTTCATTCAGGAATGGAGTTGCAGGAGACTTCAAGCAATGCCGACTAAAAGAAAACCCCGTCTACACAAGATTACAGGAGGTAGTTTTTCGTTGTACCCTATATTAGATGAGGGCTTCACCTCCCTTGAAACGCTGCTCGGTGTTGGAATCACGGAAAACGAACGAGAGCAGATTCAAGAAGCGTCTCGACTATATTTGATGTTTTGTGGAGTCTACCAGGATAAGGTCCTATGGCGAGAAAATAAGGCGGTGCTTGATGAGATCAAGAAACAGGGGGGAGCTTTCTTGAAGATTTTTGAGGGTGTAGACTCCTCCACAGTTGACATGCTGATTTCCGCAGGGCAGCGAAGTCAAAACAATCACGTTGAACAACTTTTGATAGATGATCATGAGAAAACAGTAAGCCGCATAAAGGCGTTCGCGTTGGGAGTATTCTATGATGGGCAAAATTAAACGCAACTCCGAAGCAAGACTCACACCTAAGCAACAGAGATTTTGTGAAGAGTACTTGATTGATCTCAATGCTTCTGACGCCACACGACGGGCAGGGTATTCGCCCAAGACCGCTTTTCGTTCCGGGCAGGAAAATATGCAGAAACATGCAATCAAGGCCGCAATCCAAAAGGCTATTTCGGTACGATCAGATCGAACCTAAATTGATGCAGGTTATATCTTGACCAGCATCAAAGCGGTTGCGGAATTATGTATGGCGCTTGACAAGGACGGTAAAATGGTTGACGCTGCATCGGCTAACCGTGCTTTGGAGAACCTTGGCAGGCATCTCGGGCTGTTTACCGATAAGCAGGAGCAGGCAATCACCGGGCCGGATGGTGGGCCGGTGATTGTCGTCTCCGCTCCGGCTCAATTACCATTCGATGAGTGGGTGCGCCGGGCGAAGGCGGAGCTGCTGGGCGAAAAGTCTTCGGCTGAATTGGTTGATGAGAAGACTGTTTGAAAAGGGCATCCAGAAGATTCTGAGTGAGGGGTTTAACTGGTATAGCTTGTATATAGCAATCCAACGCCTCTCTCAGAAAATTATAAAAATTAAAAATTTAGCTTTGTCTTGGTATAACCACTTATATGCAACAAGGGGTAAAGTTCGCATGAGAAGGCCCGGCACTAACAATGTCGGGCTTTTTACCTTAAAGTCAAAATGGGTATTGTGTTTTTAGGGTATGTGTGCTTTAAGTGATTTACGATCAATCTTAAGTGCACTGTTTGGTTGGTAGGTTTAGATTG
>JAYEGS010000012.1:0-6477 GCA_034659215.1 Pseudomonadota bacterium
GCCTGAATCCGCACTCCGGCGGTCTCGGTCTCATGCACCAGTTCATATTCGCCGCCAAACCGGGAGACATCGGTCGAAGTACCGCCCATATCAAAACCGATAACCTGCGGCGGCCGACCCTCTTTCTCTACACCCTCTTTTTTTAGTCCGGTGGCGGTCATCGCATAACCGACGACTCCGCCCGCCGGGCCCGAAAGAATCGCCCGGCTACCGGTAAAATTATCAGCTGAAGTCAAGCCGCCATCAGAGCGCATAAATTGTAAATTACACCCGGCTAAACCATCCTTAAAACCTTGACGAAAACTTTCAAGATAGGCGAGTATATGAGGAGTTAGGTAGGCATCAACCATGGCTGTATCGCCGCGCGGCACCATCTTGACCATCGCCATCACCTGGGCCGAGAGCGAAATCTGTTTAAAACCGATTTCCCGAGCCAATTCACCAATCAATAACTCATGTTCAGGCCAGGCATAAGCGTGAATCAGAACCACCGCCAGGCTTTCAATACCTTTGGCCTGCAAATCCAACAACGCCGCCCTGATCTTTTCCGGATCAGGTTTTTCTAAAACGGCAAGTTTTTCTCCAGTAATTCCGGTGATCACGCTGTAACCGTCTCGCCGCAGAGTTTCCGGATCTTCGTCATCAAGCAGCAACCTGAGCCGCTCATCGACCTCGACCACCTCTTCGTAGAGAAGTTCCGGTTTCCGGATCTCAAGATCAAAAAGCCGGGGCCGATCCTGATTGCCGATTTTAAGCAGGTCACGAAATCCTCTGGTCACCAGCAGGGCACACCGCGCCCCTTGCCGTTCGAGCAAAGCATTGGTCGCCACCGTGGTTCCCATACGAATCCACTCGATCTCTTCGGTCGGTAACTCTTCGGCCGCCAAATTCCGACCTTTAACCGCAGAGATAATCCGGCGAATCCCTTCCCGAGGAGCATCCGGATAGTTCTTCGGGTCTTCAGAAAGCAGCTTGACAACCCTGACCCCAGGCTCCCCCGGAACCTCGGCATAGATGTCAGTAAAAGTGCCGCCCCGGTCGATAGCAAAACGAAATTTATTGGATTCAGACATAATTTAACTCAATTTTGATCAACCGCTCATCAAACGCGGCAGATAGAGAACAATTTCTGGGAAAACCGTGATGATGGCCGTGGTCAGAACCATCAGGAAAAAGAAGGGCAGGGCGTAGATGGCGATTTCGCCGATTGGCTTACCGGTCAGGCCCTGAATAACAAAGAGATTAAAACCGACTGGTGGTGTAATTTGGCTGAGTTCAACCATCAAGATCAGATAAATTCCAAACCAGATCGGATCAAAACCGGAAGCTGTCGCCATCGGCAGAGCAATCGGCAGGGTCATGACAACAATTGAAAAACCATCCAGGATGCAACCAAGCACAACATAGACCAGACCCAACATCAGCATCAGGGTATAGGGAGATAGTTCGAGACCGACAATCGCCTGGGTCAGGGCCGCCGGGATTCCTAAGAAACCCATCACCCGCGAGAGATAGCTGGCTCCGACGACAATCAGACAGATCATGGAAGTGGTTTTAACGGCGGCCAGAAGGCAGGTAAAAAGACCGGCGAGGTTAAGTCGACGATTGCCAAAAGCAAAGAGGGCAGCCCCGAAAACCCCGAGGGCAGCGGCTTCGGTCGGAGTCGCAAAACCAGCATAGATGCTGCCCAGAACCATGCAGATCAGGACGATAAGCGGCAGCAGATCTTTGATCGCAACAAAACGCTCCCGCCAACTGTAACTCTCCTGCATGCGCGGGGCAATTGAGGGATCGCGTAACCCACGGTAAATAATATAGAGGATATAGATTGAAGCCAGGAGAAAACCGGGCAGAATTCCGGCAATAAACATCTTGCCGATTGAGACTTCGGCTAAAATTGCATAGACAATCATGATCAGGCTGGGGGGAATGAGAAACCCCAACGTCCCGGCCCCGGCTAATGAACCGATGGCCAGTTTCTCATCATAACCAAGTTTTTCAAATTCGGCCAGCGTGATGCGGCCGACTGTCGCCGTGGTTGCGGCACTGGAACCGGAGACTGCGGCAAAGAAGGTGCAGGCCACGATGTTCATCAATAAAAGCCCGCCCGGCAGCCGGTAGAGCCAGGGCACCAAACCTTTGAAAAGTTTCTCCGAGATCCCCGAATGAAAGAGAATTTCACCCATCAGGATAAAGAGCGGCAGAGCCACCAGTTCCCACTTATTGATGGTTGACCAGACCGAAGAAGCGAGATTACCGCCCGGCGGCAGCGGCGAGAAAAACGTCATGCCGCAGAAACCGACGATAAAAAGACTGAATCCGATATGGATACCGGCACTCAAGGTTAACAGCAGAACCCCGAAAACCACCAGACACATGAGCAAAGTTTGTCCGTCCATGCCGTTTATGGTTCCTCTGGAACTGCTGGTTGAGTTGAAAATTTGGCCGCAAAAGGCAAAACTTTTACGGTCTCAACCGCCATCTGTAAAGTAAAAACTGCGGCCCCAACCACAATCAGGGCCTGGGGAACCCACAAAGGGGTTCCCGTCAAGGTTCCCGAGGTTGAACCATAACGCCAGGCTGAAAGCGTCATCCGCACAAGCTGCCAGGTGATATAACCGACAAAGAGCGTAGCCGTGCTGCCGGCCAGCAACTCGACAGCTAAGGCGAGTCGCGGCGGCAGCAGGTTTAAAATCAATGTAATCCGGATATGGCCCTTCTCCTTCAAGGTATAACCGGCCCCGAGAAAGATAAGTGCGGCCAAACCGTAAGCCGAATACTCATCCGCGATCAACGTGGTTTTGTTGAATATATTCCAGAGAAAGATCTCCGCAAGAATCAGCAGCGTCATGAGACCCAACACTAAAGCCGAGAGCTTCGCCAAAATACTGCTTAAATGCTCAATTATTGTTATTATTCTTTGCATTTAAACCTAAAATGTAACCTTCTGTAAATTCGGCGTCAAGTCATAGCGGGTAGCGGAGAACTTTGCTACGCCCACACCAAGGGGGACACACCTCAGAGCGGCGACAGGCTTACAGCCCGCGCCTGGAGGAATGTCCCCGCATCGAGTTATTTGGAATATGCCTAATTAATTAGCGGCCGGTTATCTGGTTGTATTGTTGCAAAACCGCCTCGGCATCGGCTCCGGCTTTCTTGAACCAGACACCAC
This sequence comes from Pseudomonadota bacterium, assembly GCA_034659215.1. Lineage (GTDB taxonomy): Bacteria > Desulfobacterota > Anaeroferrophillalia > Anaeroferrophillales > Tharpellaceae > Tharpella. The sequence goes on from JAYEGS010000012.1 coordinate 3,173, forward strand.
GTAACTCAACCCCGACCTGATCAAGTTCCGAACGGAACTTTTTATCGACATCAAGAACCTGCAAACCCTTCTCCTGCAAGGTTTTCAAACTGCTGCGATCCATATCACCGGCCAGGTTCCACATCTCATCTTCCATCGCCACCGCCACCTCAAGCACCTGTTCCTGCACGGCTGCCGGGAGTTTATTCCAGGCATCAAGATTGACATTGACCATATTGACCGGCCCTAGGATATTGATCCGGGTAAAATATTTCAGCACTTCCCAGGATTTGGCATCAACCCCGGAAACCGAAGATGTGTACATAGAGTCAAGTAAGCCCGCCTTCATAGCCGGATAGACTTCGCTGAAAGGCATCTTCCGCGCCGCGACACCCGTAGCTTTACCAAATGCGAGACCAGTACCATCGTAAACCCGCATTTTCAGACCTTTGAGATCCGCCAGCTTAGTGATCGACCGCTGCGTGTAGATTCCGGAAAACGGCCAGACCGAAGTATAAAGAGTCATCTGTTTAAAACGCTTTAAAGTCTTTTTATAAACCGGTTTGGCCAATTGATAAAGCAACCGCTGTTCAAAAGCGTTACTTGAGATAAAAGGCTGGGCCGTCAGGGCGAGGATTGGTGCATCACCCTCAACCATACCGGTCGGAACTTCGGCAATGGAGATCTGCCCGTCAGCCACGGCTCGCAGGAGTTCAGGCCCCTTAAAACCTAATGAAGAGCCCGGATGCAAAACAATCTCAAGCTCACCGCCGGTTGCGGCCTTGACGTTATCAGCAAAACGCTGCGCCCCTTGGGAATGAAAGTTCCCCGCCGGATAATTAAGATGCATGTGCCAAGTAGTTTTGGCCAAAGCATTACTGAAAGGTGCCAGCACCAGCAAAACCATTCCCAACCACAAAAGTCTTTTCATTCTCTCCTCCTTTAAAGTTGACGATTTCTTAAAAAAACTCCATCATTTTTAAAACATCATAATAAAACGATAATTCTATTAATATCACGTATAAAAAATATGTCAATCAATTAATACCAACTGAATTCCATTGGTCCTCATAAAACAGAGCTGACATCACGTAAGTATTTTAGTCTGCTAGAATAATCAGTCTTGGAAGAAGTGAGGAGACTTGACAATTTAATTTCACTCTGACCTCATCTATAGATAGTTAAGTAAAGTGTCCCCGGAATGTGCGGAATGTGGCGGAATGTGGCCCGGAATGTCGTCCCCGATAGATGACCCCATTTACTTCAATTTGCTTTTAAAATTCTATAAGAAGAGTGCTGACAAATCGGGATAGGAGTTGGCAATTTTAATGCATACATTAATATTGCCATGGCTTTTTTAAAGTTATCTATAAAATTGCCTTGAGAAATACAGAAAAATTTGCTATTATTGTAAGCTATGAACATCATCCGCCATCTTCAACAGTTTGCTTTTTCTTCCGACTTTGGTCGGCAGATGAGATTTATTGCCGGCCCTCGGCAAACCGGTAAGACCACCCTGGCTAAACTATTTCTGCAGACAGCTGACAGCGCGCCTCTTTACTATAACTGGGACAACCGTAAAGTCCGTGACTCCTATATGGAGAACAACCACTTTTTTGCCTCAGATATATATAATGTTCCTCCTGGTGAGAATGGGAAACGTTGGTTGTGTATGGATGAAATCCATAAATATCCGGGTTGGAAGAATATTCTTAAGGATTTTTTTGATAGTTTCTGGGAAGAGATTAATTTTATAGTCACCGGCTCGGCTCGGCTCGATATGATGCGGCAGAGCGGTGACAGTTTAACCGGTCGCTATTTTAATTTCAGGTTGAATCCGGTTTCTCTGGCTGAACTTTCCGGAGCTGACTTTGTACCCCCTCCTATTGATGCGGTCGATTTTCTTCGTGGTAAGTTAGACTCACCCCGTTATCTTCAGGATGAATTGCAGGTTTTACTTAAGTTTGGCGGTTTCCCGGAACCTATTGCCAGCGGAACTGAACGTTTTCTGACCCGTTGGCGAAGCGCTTATCTCGATACCATCGTCAGGGAGGATTTACGGGAGCTGACACAACTGAAAAATTTTGAAAAAACTGTTCAACTCATGCAGCTACTCCCTCCGCGCATCTCATCACCTCTTTCAATCAATGCGTTAGCCAAGGATATTAACGCAAGTTATGCAACAGCTGCCAACTATCTTGCGGCCCTGGAACTCGGTTATCTTATTTTTCGGATCTCACCTTATCATGATAAAATTGCTCGGTCGCTGAAAAAAGAACAAAAAGCCTATTTTTATGACTGGACAAGAGCCGAAAATGCCGCAAGTCGTTTTGAAAATTATGTTGCGGTTGAATTACAGAGCAGAATTAACCTTTGGCAAGATGCCGGTTATGGTACATTTGTGCTCAACTATATCCGGGATCGAGATGGCCGGGAGACCGATTTTTTGATTGTCAGGGAGAAAAAACCCTGGTTGTTGCTTGAGGTGAAACTGTCATCCTCGGCAATTGATTACCATCATCGCAAAAACCGCCAAGTCCTTGGCAATATTCCTTTTGTTCAGATTGTTTTCGAAGATAATGTTGCGGAATCTAAGGCTGACGGTACTTGCCAAATGTCGGCCTCGCGTTTTCTTGCATGAATCAACCACGAATCCACGCATACACAAAGCCCGCGACTCCGTGGGGCCGGTTCATGACTCGTCGCTTGACGTCGTGCACAACTTGAAATAATTGAGTAAGCTGTCCCCGGAATTCCCTCATGTGCCAAATTGACGCACCTTGACTTTTAAAAGTAATTATGACATATTTATAAATATGTGACAAATTGACACTTTTATGGAGGTTGTTATTATGAATACTGCACGCCCTCGTATCACTGCCAGAGTTGATACGGACACCCAAGACCTACTTGCCCAAGCTGCCGCTATAGCTGGTATGTCCAGTTTGAATTCTTTTGTCCTAAACGCAGCAATAGAAAAAGCTAAGAAAATTGTTGACCGCGAGCGTTCGCTAAAACTCTCACGGCGTGATGCATTGATGCTCGCGGAGGCTCTTGATACGCCCCCTACGCCAAATATTCGTTTACAAAAGGCATCTCAGCGCTACAAAGGTAAAAATCAATTATGATCACTGTTGTTCTAGATAAAGACAAACATGACCGCAAGAGGTTTGATTGTGGAATAGAAGCCTTAAATTCCTATCTCAAGATTATGGCAAACCAACAATCGAAGAAGGATAATACCCGTACCTTTGTTCTTGAAGATGACAGGCATCCAGAACGGATCATTGGATACTACAGTTTAACTATGGCACCTATCAACCTTA
>JAYEGS010000013.1:0-6448 GCA_034659215.1 Pseudomonadota bacterium
ATTCTTTTCCTGGGCCTCGCCATTTTTTTTCTTTTGGCTCTGCTCTCCTATTCGCCGAGGGATCCCTCCTGGAACCATAGTGTTGGCGGGGTGATGGATATTGCCAATTTAGGTGGTCGCATCGGGGCTTTAGTCTCTGACCTGTTGTTGCAGGGGGTTGGGGTTGGGGCTTTGATTCTGCCGCTCTATCTGGTTGGTACTTTTGTCAGTTTGATTAGTGCTCGCCAATACCCTCCTTTAAGCAGTGTCGGCGGGGCTTTTCTTTTGATCTTTTGCACCGCAGTCTGGAGTTTTCTCCTGTTTCCGGTCTGGATATATCAGGGCACCGAAGTCCTGAGCGGCGGGGCGCTGGGCTTGATTGTCGGTGAATTTTTTATAACTCTTTTCAACCCCATCGGCACCTATCTTTTGATGAGTGTCTTTTTTGCCCTCGCCCTGATTGTCACAACCCATATTTCACCTTTGCGGATTGCGGCCCTGCTGGTTGCCGGTTTATTGGCGGTCGGGCGTATTTTTCTCCAGGCGCTTCGCCGTTTTGCCGCTCTCTTTGCGGGGTTGGGGCAGCGTTTTAAAGCGAAAGCAGCCCCGGAGAGAGAACCTGATTCTCCGGAAAAAGCTAAAAAACGCCTCAAGAAAGTAAAAATCGGTCGGGCTCATGCTGAAAAACCGAAGGCTCCGTCGCCGAATCAGGGGAGCTTGCCTTTCTTGCGTGAGCGTGGTCGGATTACGTTGCCCAGTTTAGATCTGCTCGACGATCCGCCGCCGCGCCGCAAAAAAGGCACTGATAATGACAGCTTGCGCTTAAAATCGCAGCAATTGGAGAATAAACTGCGCGATTACGGGGTTGTGGGACAGGTCGTTGAGGTGCATCCCGGCCCGGTGGTGACGATGTATGAATTCCAGCCGGCGGCCGGGGTTAAGTTGAGTAAAATCAGTTCGCTAGCCGATGATCTGGCTCTGGCGATGAGTGCCATGTCAGTGCGTATTGTCGCCCCGATTCCCGGTAAAGCAGTGGTCGGTATTGAGATTCCTAATCTTGAGCGCGAAGATGTTAATTTTAAAGAGCTGCTTTTAAGCTCGACCTATCAGCGGGGGCAGAGTGTTTTGCCGATGGCTCTCGGTAAAGAGATCGACGGCGTGCCGATGGTTGCCGACTTGACTAAAATGCCTCATTTGCTGATTGCGGGTTCGACCGGGTCGGGTAAAAGTGTCGGGATCAACTGTTTGATCTGCAGTATTCTTTTTAAAGTGACGCCGGAGCATGTCAAGTTTATCATGGTCGATCCTAAACGGCTGGAACTTTCGGTCTATGATCATATCCCGCATCTTCTGTTGCCGGTGGTAACCAATCCAAAACGGGCGGCGGCGGCTTTGGGCTGGGCTGTGGAGGAGATGGAGCGGCGTTACAGTATGATGTCACTTTCCGGTACCCGGGGTATCGCTTCTTACAATAAATATGTTGAAAAACAGCTGGCCTCGCGTAATCAGGATCCGGAGCCTGAAACTGAAGATGAGGTTTCGGGCAGTGCCGAAATGGGTGAAGCTGAGATTCCGCCGCTCGAAAAATTCCCCTATATTGTTATTATTATTGACGAGTTGGCTGACTTGATGATGGTTGCCTCGAAAGAGGTTGAAGAGTCGATCACTCGCTTGGCGCAGATGGCGCGGGCCGCCGGAATTCATCTGATTTTGGCAACCCAGAGGCCTTCGGTCGATGTTATTACCGGTTTGATCAAGGCTAATTTCCCGGCCCGAATCTCTTTTCGCGTCTCTTCTAAAATAGATTCGCGGACGATTCTCGATGCCTCCGGCGGTGAGCATCTGCTTGGTAACGGTGATATGCTGCTGTTAAGCCCCGGAAGCTCCAATTTTACCCGCCTGCATGGGGCCTTTATCAGCGATGATGAGATTAAGGATCTGACCGATTATCTGCGCAGTCAGGGCACTCCAGATTATCAAGAGGGTATGCTCAAAAAACATGAAGCCGCACTGGCCAAGGGGAAAAGCAAAAATGGAGCCCGCACGGCGGCGGATATCGAAGAGGGTGGGGACGAAGAAGAGTACGATGAACTCTATGATCAAGCTGTAGCTTTTGTTGCCCGCCTCAAAGGGGCTTCATCTTCAATGATTCAACGTAAATTCAGGATCGGTTATAACCGGGCGGCGCGAATTATCGAGACCATGGAGCGGGAAGGGGTCGTCGGCCCGGCTGAAGGCAGTAAGCCGAGAAAGATCTTGATTCAACCGATTGATGATTAGCTCACAAAAAAAGTGTAAAAAACATAGTTGACATTTTAAAGATAACATTGGGCGGGTTGCCGCCGCGCATGTAGATGTCATCTTCGATGCGGGTCAGGATTTTAGTTAACAATACCTCATATCCCATATTAAGGTTTCCGTCGGGGGCCTTGGCATTGGTCAGTAAATAGAGTTTTTGCTGGTTGTCTCGATGAATCTTGAGGCGCCACTTGACTTGGCTGATATTGCTGTAGAGTCTCTTTAGGAGTTCCAGGGAAACCTGGAGGCTGGTAACCATTTTGTCGTTGTCGGGACCTTCCTGTCCGTAACCCTCATCAATACTCTTTCGTAATCCCAAACCCAGCAGGGCAACCCGGTCGTGATAGCCGGGGTCGGCTGAAAAAACAGCCGTCAGAACCTCATTTGAGGGCAACTGGTCATAAGGCGTGTCGGGAAGGGTTCTTTTTTTGAAGATATTGTAAAGTTTTTGCTCTCTTTTTTTAAGATCTGTTTCATATTTAGGGTTCTTTAAATAGAGCCGCCGACAAAATTCCTCCAAGCAGCTATAGTGTTGTCGCAGATGGTGCTGTATAATGAGCACATCAGATGTGGTTAATATCCCACCCATCCCGCCTTTGTTGCCACAGCCACCAAGGATAACTAAAATGGAGAGAGTTATGAAGATTTTTTCAAAGCTACCGGAAATGATTTTCCACCCACTAATTCTAATTGTTTTTTTTATAGTTTTTATCTGAGTCCATTTACAACTATCTCGATGCGGGGACATTGCTCCAGGCGCGGGCTTTAGCCCGTCGTCGATCTGAGCTGTGTCCCCTTCGAATAAATGACTGCCAGGTTGTTTGCCGACAGGCTAACGTTCTGAGGCAGGAATTTAAACGGAACGAGTGGGCGAAGCGATATTCACTCTAACTTCAGTCGCTTGATTGGGGTTGCTCGATCGGAATAGTTTCTTATACCCCGGTCGATATTGTCGAGCAAGTAATTTTTGCGGTAACTGTTCAGATAACTTTTCTTTTAACCACAGATTAACACAGATTAACACAGATTATCAAAATCAAATTTTTTAAAATTAAAAGGTAAGTTGTATGGAGATGGATGTACTCTCAACTTGGCTGGCGGAAATTTTCTCGGGTATCAGTGTCATTTTGTTGCTCGTCATCTTGTGGAAGATGGCGGTTGACCGGAGGATCGATATCGGGAAGGTTGTTCGGGAAGAGATTCGTTACAGCCGTAGTGAAAGTGAACAAGCGGCTCGCCAGCTTCGGGAGGAGGTCTCGGGGGCGCAGAAAACTGCTAACGAGACCGTGGTTAAGACCATTAACGAGATCGGAAAGTCTCAGCTAGAGAGTTTTGGCGCGGTTGAAAAACGGGTCAAGTTGATGGCTGATGCCAGCGAAATCCGTTTTGACAAACTTCGGGAGACGGTTGACCGGCAGTTGCGATCATTGCAGGAAAACAACGAGAAGAAGTTAGAGCAAATGCGGCAGACAGTTGATGAGAAGCTCCAGAGTACGTTGGAAAAACGGCTTGGAGAATCCTTTAAACTGGTTAGTGAGCGGCTTGAAGCGGTACAGCGTGGTTTAGGAGACATGCAGAGTCTAGCGAGCGGCGTCGGTGATCTCAAACGGATGTTAACCAATGTTAAAGCTCGGGGAACCTGGGGTGAATTTCAGCTTGGGGATATTTTGGGGCAGATATTGACGCCGGATCAATTTGCCCGGAATGTTCAGCCTAAAGCTGACTCCGGTGCAACTGTGGAGTACGCCATTCGGCTGCCGGGCTCGGCTGACGGATCATCAATCTGGTTGCCGATAGACGCCAAATTTCCTCAGGAAGATTATTTGAGATTATTGGATGCCACGGAAATTGCGGATTTTGAGGCGGTCGAAAAATCAACCGCCGCCTTGATCCGGGCTATTCAAAATTCTGCTAAGGAGATTGCCGATAAATATATCGATCCGCCCCAGACCACCGATTTTGCCCTCATGTTTCTGCCGACCGAGGGTCTCTATTCAGAAGTCCTGCGGCAGCCGGGGATGGTCGAGAACTTGCAGCAGCAGTATCGGGTTGTGGTGGCGGGGCCGACGACTCTGGCGGCTATTTTGAACAGTTTGCGCATGGGTTTTCGCACCCTGGCCATTGAAAAGCAGTCGAGTGAGGTCTGGACGGTGCTTTCGGCCGTGAAGACCGAGTTTGGCAAATTCGGGGAAGTTTTGGCAAAAGTCAAAAAGCAGCTCGATACGGCATCCAACACGGTCGAAATGACCGGCGTCCGGACTCGGGCAATGGAGAAAAAACTTCGCGATGTGGAGACCTTGCCGAGCGCCGAATCGAGCAAATTGCTGGGGCTTGAGACGGTTGCTTGTAATCTTGAAGATGACATTTCTTAAGAAATTACGGTTGCCGGTTAATGTGAATACTTTGTGGTTTCATTATGTCAATCATGGGAATTTGTTGATTTAAAGAAATGACGACAATAAAAATCATTACAAGTTGTAGTGGAAAAGATTGACAGTGTTTGCGCTGATTGGTAGTGGTTGTCAGGATATTTGATGTTTGGTTGGATTGTTGATTGTGTTTTGCTACGTATATCGAACAAGCATCTTGTTGTCGATGCTAAATTATATAAGGAAGCATAAAAAAACGCTTGCATACAATTGAAATATCAACTATGTTCGCCGAACCTTTAATTTGGGAAGCCATATGAAACATCCTTCAGAATGCATTTTCTTTAACTTGGCCAAAGCAGGCAAAAAAGCCAGCCGCTATTTGAAGAATGAAGTATCTCGGCTGGGCTTGACTAGTGTTCAGACGTTGGTTATTCTTTTTTTGTTCTATCAAGATCAGATTACTTCAGCAGAATTGGGGAAAAGAACTGAGTTGGATAGCGCAACAATGGCTGGCGTGCTAGATCGCATTGAAAATATGGGGCTTGTTGCCAGAAGGCCAAACCATGATGATCATCGAGCTATATCGGTATGCTTAACTGACGAAGGTCGAACGATTGCTGAAAAGTTATGGGATATTTCTGAAAAGGCAAATATTACTTTTCTGAAAAAATTTTCCAAAGAAGAAATTGCATTCTTGAAAGGGCTTTTAAATAGATTTTAAAAAAAATTACCCTGAATGCTCGTATGCCAGTAATTTGTGCCAATATACAATCAGGGCAGTATTGGACTTCTTGAAAAAAACGGTTTCAAAAGATGGTGACATAAACCACCAGTAGAAGAATTTGATGGGGTCGAATTTGGTCATTCTTATTATGGGTTGCGAATTGAAAATGTTAACCCGGAAAAATAACCCACTCATGCTGTGTCTGGGTTGAAAATTGAAGAGGTGCATTTCTGCCCAGAGAGGATTCTATAATTTATGCTTAAACCATTATTCAACCAAAATCCAGAATATACCCGTGAGATAATCAGTATCGTTAATAGTAGTCCATATCCTAGCCACATGTCTATGCGGCTGATGGCGTTGAAGTTTGACCGGGCTACAGTAGAACTTGAAATTGGTAATTGTCATCTCCAGCCTTATGGTATTGTTCATGGTGGTGTTTTATCAACTTTGATCGATACGGCTACATTCTGGTCTGTTTTTATGAGAATTCCTGAAGATGTCGGTTTAGTGAATATCGATCTCAAATTGAATTATCTTCAAGCCGTGGAAAGCGGTATATTGATCACTGAAGGCTATGCTATAAGATCAGGCAGGTCGATAAGCTACGCCGAAGCAAAAGTTTTCAACGAGGATAATGTTCTTATTGCCCACGGCACATCAACCTTGAAAATACTGCCGGGCAAAGGATTGAAAACTAAATCTCGTAAGTTTCTTTAAATTAACACATGAGGTCACTACTGTCCGGTACAAAAATTGAGTAACGGAAGACTGTTATTTTCATCGATTTTTGGAGGATCTGGTTTTGGGTTTAGCAGCTCCAAAAGATCGATACGTTCAAATAAATTGGCCTTGATTGTACGGTATGTTTGCAAAAAGCCGAACTTTGTTTTTGAAAAGTTGCGGATATAGGCTGTCAAAATATAAACCAGCAATGCCGTATAAATTTGGATCAAAATAGAATTTTTACTACGACCCAGAAACTTTTTGATTTTGAGGTTCTGCTTAACCCATTTGAAGAACAGCTCAATTTCCCAACGTTGCTTGTAAAGACCAGATATAGTTTTGGCGTCAA
>JAYEGS010000014.1:0-6440 GCA_034659215.1 Pseudomonadota bacterium
TTCGCAAAATGGCTACAAAATATGCCTCATGGACACCCTGGTCGTTGAACTTGGCAAAAAGTTGGTTCGGGATGTCGTACTTATTATAGTTCTTAAAGCTATTGAGGACTATTTTCAAAAAATTGACCCAGTTTTTAACGATTATGTTCAGACAGTCGAAAAGCATCATGATTTTTCCAGTTTTCCATCTTCAGTTGCTGAGGAAAGTGGTGACTCATGCATTGAGTCCAGAGATGTTGTTCCAACCATAACTATTAAGAAAAAAGGGCGGAGCAAGATCCGATTATGAGTAAGTATGTTGGGAAAAGGGCCTATTGGTGTGACAACTGCCAGGTGCCGCTTCTGGGTAAACAATGTCTTGCCTGCGGTAGTAGTGGGCGTGACCTTTGTGCCGCTTCTCTGGTGCCGGTTTTTAACTCGGAGATACAATATCTCAAAAAACAAGTTACTGTTGAGGTTCAGCCGCTCTTGAAAGAGGGAGAGATATGGGTTACTCCTGGCAATTACACTTACTATTGTCAGGGAACACCCATCTTTAAATTATCTGTTTCCAATGACCACGCTGTAATTTTTGAGCAGGCCGGAAAATTAAAACCTTTGGGCCGATCTAGGAAGAAATGGCTAGATACCCTGCAGCGGGCCAATGGTACCTATATCGAAGAACTGCAATATGAGTCGGAGGATTTTATTTGCAGAACCGTGGAGTCTTACAGCGGTAAAACAGTTATGGTGTCCTTTTCAGGTGGTAAGGATTCAACCGTGATTTCGCATCTTGTAATGAATGCTCTGGGGCGTAGCGATGTACTGCATATTTTTGCAGATACCACTATCGAATTTTCAGACACTTACACCTATTTGGAAAAATTTCAGCAACAACACCCCTTAACTCCTTTTATTCAGTGTCGGTCAAAATTTGATTTCTTCCAGATTGCAAAGTCAATTGGACCACCGAGTCGAATTTTGCGTTGGTGTTGCACTACCCAGAAGACCAACTCTCTAGCAAAACTCATTGACAGCATGAGCCCAGATCGTGGTGTGTTGACTTTTGATGGTGTGCGTAAGAGCGAATCTGCACGGCGAGCCAATTACCCTCGTCTTTCTGATAAACATAAAATAGCGAGAGAGGTGTTGGCTCGCCCAATTTTAGAGTGGAATGATCTACAAGTATGGCTTTACATGCTTTTTCATGAACTTCCTTTTAACCAAGCTTACAAGAAAGGGTTTCGGCGAGTTGGGTGCCTTTATTGCCCTTTTAATAGTGAGTGGTCACAGAGTATGATTAAAGATCGCTATCCTAAGCAGGGAGAAAAATGGCAGATTTTTTTGTCAGAACAGGCTGCACGGATGCAACACCCAAACCCCAAAATATTTGCTGATTGGGGCTGGAGAGTCAGGGCTGGAGGTCGTGGTCTTGATAACTATAAATCCACTATAGAATCCGCCCCATGCAGATTGTCTGATAGTGCTATTGTGTATCAGCTTCTCAGTGGTGATATAAAACTTATTCGTCATTTTCTCCGGCCTTTTGGCCCTCAAACCATAGTTTGTAGTAACGAATTATCTGAAACTTTTTTAATCCATGATTACAAATCAGATGAGATTTTGGCCAGCGTGGAGGTTGGTTATACTGATCGGGCTATCCGGATTAATTATCTGATTAAGAAATATCGACGCCTTTTTCAGCAGAGAATAGAGAAACAACTTAAAAAATTACAAAGTTGTATTTTTTGCGGTGCCTGTGGCGCAAAGTGTAAAGTGAAAGCACTAAATTCAGATGGTGACTTTTTGGTTGATGAAACAAAGTGTATCAGTTGTTTGTCATGCGTTTCTCATAATTGTCCTGTCGTTAAATCGCTACACTACAAGGGTTCAAAATAAATGGCAGAGTTTAAATTTGGTTTCGAAGAATCGTGGTTTCGTTTAATAACAAAAAAACTTCCTGATAATCCGGATCTTTTCCTGCCCAAGGCTGTGGAAAAGGCACAAGACGTCTTGAGGGTGGGAAAACTGAAGGTGGGGGCCGCCAGAGCCTGGGCGGAATCGGCGGGAATTGTCTGTAAAAAGAAAGGTGCTTTTATCCTCACTCCTTTGGGTAGTGTTATTGCCCGCCACGATCCTGATTTGGAAGAAGACGGAATTTGGTGGGTCTTACACTATAATCTTGCCCGTACGAACAGTCCCGCGTGGTTTTATTCCTTCTATTTTAATGATTTTGACGCAGACAAATTCATTCGTGATGAATTCGAGAAAGAGGTTCGGGATTATTGGGATAATACACATGAGAAACCGATGACCGATAGTGTTTTCCATAAACTTATTTTTTCTCCTCTTAAACAGGTTTTTGAGGGTACTCGGCTCGGGGATAAATTTGGTTTTTGGATTGCGGATGAAGATGGTAATTATTTACGTCAACCTCAAAATTCACCGTCACTTCCAAAGGCAATTCTTGCTTATGCACTGCTTGATTGGGGGTGCCAGCAGCAAAGACAATCAGTTCACTTGGACAAACTTCTGGAGTCTGGTGGAATCGGTAAAATTTTCAAGTTGGAGCGAAATGTTCTTGATAGTCTTCTCATTGATGTCGGTGAATTTTACCAAAAGCAGGTTGCCTGGATTAGTCATACTGCTGGTCTTAACTCTGTATCAATCATGGACGTTCCTCCTCTTGCTTTGATCAGCGCTTACTATCACGAACTTGACGGTGCAGAGCCTATGGCAGCTCTCACTTTGGGGAAAGAAGAAGTTGAGAGGTTTGTTGCCGGTTAAACCAGATTTTTTGTAGAGAATTCCATGGATATCAATGAACAGAAATTAAATTTTCAGAATCTGGTTGGCACTATCCACCAGATTCATCATGAATTGGCAGACCAAGCCAGTAGATCTGTTAATGTCAGTCTGACATTAAGAAATTGGCTTATTGGCTGTTATATTAGTGAATATGAGCTGTGTGGGGGGCACTGCCCCCCACAATTGCACCCGGCTGGAGAATTATTGTTGCGGAAACTCTCTTATAGTCATATTTGATCAGTTGGTGGATATGGACGAGGAGATCAAGCGCGTTTTTTACGAGGTTGTGTGTATTCTGGGCAATTGGTCAGTTCGAGAGCTAAAGCGTCAGATAAGCAGTCTCTATTATGAGCGATCAGTGGTTGAATATGCCCTTGCCGGTATGGATAACAACCTCTTTGTCTCTAAATATCTGCTGCAACTACCAAAGAAAGATGAGATGGAAAGATTTATCGAAGAAAAAATCAGAGAAATAGGGTAATGAATTATGTCAATTCATGAAAGTTTACTCGAAAAATGGCAACAATGTTGTGAACACCGATATCGGGCATTGCTAATTATTACGGCACCGCTGGATAAATTATTTACAAATATACTTGTAGAGGAGTTTGCCGATATTGTCAAAGCTGAAGTGCTTGATTTTAAGAAGCTCTATCAAGGCAGTCTGGATCGTTTTTTCACTTGGCAGACAATATGTAGCAAGATCTACGCATCTGCGAATATGCAACCTGTAATTGTCACTGAGTTGGAGCCAATTTATGATAAGTGGCCGAAGGATGAACGGCTGGCTTTCCTTAAAAATTTCATTATGAGTGAACCAGTCAACGGTATTATCCTTATCATAAATTGTCAGGAAGATTTGAGTGAACTTAAAAATATTGAAGAAAATAGTAGGGGGCTTATTTGGGCACCATCAAGATAAAGTGTATGCTTCTTAATTGTATCTGTGGGCAACGATAATCCCGCCGGTATAACCTGATGTCCGAGATGGGTTTTTTGATATAAAATTAGAGAAAAAGGCATGGTCATGCAAAAATTAAGTGATTTTATCCATATATCACCCGGATTCAAAGCGGCTGTTAATCTTAAGAACGATCGCGACAACCTGCAGAAAGTAGCAGGTTTCATCCCCACAGAAGTAGCGCGGGAGATCATCCTGGATTTGGCTAAAAAACTTCACCCCGCAAGTGATTTAAGATCCAGAATTGTGATGGGGACATACGGTACCGGTAAGAGCCACCTTGCTCTCGTTTTGCTCAACTTATTTAGCTGTGCTTTAACAACCCCTGAGTTGCAAATGGTTGTTGACAAACTTGATCTCGACACCCGAAATGTGTTGACAGAGTATCGCGGTCAGATTCCCGAGAAGTTTCTCATCGTAAATCTTTATGGTGATGAAGGTGATATTGCGGATGCTTTGATGATGGGACTGCGGCAGGCGTTAAATACGGTTGGGCTTGATCATCTATTACCTTCTTCAGCTTTTGACGCCGCTCTATCGAGAATACAGGATATTGAAGAAAATTATTCTGACAGTTTTGCCCTCCTGAAAACAGAGGTTGAGCAAAATGGTATGTCGGTTGAAGAGTTAAGAGTTAGACTCCAAGAATACCAGAAAAAGGCATTTGATCTCTTTCGAAAAATCCACCCCTCTTTCTCGGGTGGCGGGCGTTTTGCGTATACCACCATGCTCTCGCCTAATGAGTTCTATATCAGTGTTGTCAAAGAATTGAGAGAGAATCATGGTTATAGTGGTATTGCTGTGTTTTGGGATGAATTTGGCCATAAAATGGGGGAAGTTGTCAAAGATCCAAGCGGCAAAGAGGGGTTGGTCTTACAGGAGTTCGCAGAGTGTTGTAACGGTAGTGGAGACAACCAGCTTCATTTTTATCTTTTCTGTCACAGATCATTGAAGGAATATCATGATATTTCCATGAATGTTTTAGGGGTAAATAATCAACAGCTTGAAGATGATCTACGGAAAATTGAAGGCCGTTTTAAGCAGTATATCATGAAAAGCACAGATGTAGAGACCTTTCAGCTTATTGACGGTGTTATCGTGGCGGATGAAAATGCTGAAGGCTGGGATAAATTAACCTCCAATCATGATGCCTATTTTGAAACGCTGGTTCAGGAAACTGTACGATTGAAATATTTTACCGGTTTTACACCTGAGGAGCTGAAGGCTATAGTTGTGTTAGGAACTTACCCTTTACATCCCATGGCGGTGTATTGTTTGCCAGCCATTTCGGAAAAGGTGGCACAGAACAACCGCACCTTGTTCACCTGTCTTTGTGAGGATGAACCCGGGAGTTTTAAAAGATTTTTAGATAAAGCGATCTGTGATTCAGAAGCGCCATGTCCACCGATGTTTACAGTAGATGGACTATGGGATTATTTTTCCAACGATGTCAAGCAGCAAGAACGCACCTGTTCGATTTACAGAGATTATGAGTATCTCAAAGTCAGGCTTGAGGATGCCGATCAACTGGGATTAAGCATTTTAAAAGCCGTATCTGTCTTTAGAATAACAAATCCCGCCAGAGTGAAGGTGACAGAGGAAATTCTAGCCTATTCACTAGATGTCCCACAGAATGAGCAGGAATTTTTTAGGGAAGAGTTGGCTCGGCACTCCAACCTGCAGAATGAAAATCATATTCTTATGAAATTGCAGGCTGATGGCTCTTATCGTCCGGCTGTAAGTAGTGCTACTGAAACTCTCATTGAAAAGGTGCGAAAGCTGCTCCATGATACCCCGGAAAAATTAGGTCAAAGTCCCGTACAGTATTTAAAAACACTAAGGGGTAAATTTCAGGTTAGTGAAAGTTATGAGGCCACCAGTTATGGAGATGAATTTGGTGTTTATAGGCAATTATTGATTGAGCCAATAAGTATGAACCAACTGCGTGAGAGTTTGGATAAGTTGACCAAAAACCTTGGTGCTGGATCATATTCAGACGGGGTTCTATTGGTGGTATTTTGCGCTAACAGCAGTGAAATTGACGAGTCAAGACAAATTGCATCTACGACATTGACTGCAGACCAATATCAACAGGTTGTGCTGGCAATTCCAAAAGAGCCTGTGCAGATTTTTACTTTGCTTAAAGAACATCAGGCCTTGAGTTATCTAAAAAATAATGAAGCAAGTCTTTATGGTGAAGGAGGTGAGCTTTATGAAGAGTGGAGAATTTGGGATGATGATAAATCTGCCCAAATTACGGATATTGTCGATGACTTGTTTGCACCGGAAAAACAGATGCTCGATTATTTTTGGCAGGGACAACCTCAAAAAATCCTGAATAACAGGCAGATAAAAAAGTTGGCATCAACCGTGATGTATCAAGTGTTTCCTGATTGTCCGAATATTGGCGAGCCGAAATTGACAGTGGATGATTTTGGTGGAAATTGGGGCTATCGGAAAGATTGTCGTGATATTGTAATAAAATTGACTGGAAAAGAAGCGGCAGAAAAACTTTGGAATGAAACATCATCAGCACCTAAACATATCATTAATCAGATTATTAAACTTAACGGAATGTTAAGAAAAAACCAGGCCGGTGATATTGTTATTGAAAAGCCTGAAATAGATGCCTTTAACGGCGCGAATAAGACTTGGGAATGTATTGAAAAATACTTAAAAATGGCAAGACAGC
>JAYEGS010000015.1:0-6434 GCA_034659215.1 Pseudomonadota bacterium
GCTTTTCTCTCTGATCTTGAACATTATTCGATTTTGACACAATGCACCTCCTATAGGAAATTAAAGTTAGTGCACTTTTGCCACAGCAAGAAAAAAATTAAAAGGTGGGGTTAATAGGACGCATACGCTTCTCAAGTCCCTCCCACATAACCATTTACTAAAGATTTCTACCGCACAACACGACGGCACAATCATTGCTGACACAGTAGGCTCCGAAAAGGAATATGAAACAGATCAGCTCAGCTATTGATGGTTGTAGATAAAGGGAAACGAACGAGGAGGTTTTTTGAATGAAAAGGTTGTTAGTAAAATGGCGAAAACTGCTCGTTATCTGCTTACTGGTCATCATCTACGGATGTGTTTCCGCACAGGAGACACGCCACCAAAAATCAGATATCGAACCGATCAAATCTCAAAATGAAGCTGAAAAAGCAATACCGATGAGCCCGGCTCCTGCAAAACCAAAAGTGAACAGCATTTATCAACAAATAATTGAACCACTGACAACCCGGCAATGTGCACAATGCCACTACTCGGTATTTGAAAACATCAGGGACAAAGGTGGCAAACATCAGATAAATTGTCGTGAGTGCCACGCAATCTTTCACACCTTCCGGCCGGGGAAGGCCTGGGCCGATGTTGTGCCCCAATGTTCAACCTGTCATGATGGGGTACATGGTACGGCTTTTTCAGAATGCCTCTCCTGTCATACCGACCCGCACGCTCCAGTTACCAGCCTGATCAATCTTGATATTCTTTCTCAAAATTGCGGTACCTGCCACGCAGGCCAAAAGAGAGAAATCACACAACACACGAGTGCACATACCGAAGTCACCTGCAAAGAATGTCATCACACCGAGCATGGGCACCGACCGAAATGCACCGAATGTCACTCTGAACCTCATACTGAATTTGTCGATAATTCCGGTTGTATGGCCTGCCATCCGGCACACTCACCTCGGGAAATCAACTATTCCGCCGCTACCGGCAACCAAGTATGTTCCGAATGCCATGTGGAGGTAACTCAATATCTGACATCAAGTACCCGAAAACACTCTACATTACAATGCGTCTTCTGTCATGCTAATCAACATGGATTCATACCCGACTGCAACAAGTGCCACAGCGCCCCGCACTCCAAAGCGATGATGAATCGTTTTGAAAACAACTGTAGCTCGTGTCATGGAGAACCACATTCTTTAACTTTATCTGAACAGGAGTAAGGTCTTAAATTTCACGCCCCGCAACCGGCAAGATCACTGTAAAGGTGCTGCCAACACCAACTTCGCTATCAACCATGATTTCACCGGCATGATCCTGAATAATACTGTAACTGATCGACAAACCGAGCCCGGTTCCCTCACCGGTTTTACGAGTCGTAAAAAAAGGATCAAATATTTTATCGCGGATACCATCCTCAATACCAATTCCGGTATCAGCAAACCCAATGGAAACCGCCTCTCCTTCAGCAACGACGTTAGTAGTAATCTCCAATTCGCCTCCATCAGGCAGGGCTTTACGGGCATTAATCAGGAGGTTGATAAAGACCTGGCGTAACTCGTTGGGATCGCTGTTTACCAAGGGCAGGTTCACGTCAAAATGCTTCTTGAGCCGGATACCGCCCTTTTTCAGATTGGCCTTCGTAAAAGAGAGGATATCCTCAAGAATCATATTGATATCAACATAGACAAACTTTTTCTCCGAGACCCGAGCAAAAGTCAAAAGGTTACCAATAATAGACTTGCAGCGCTTGATCTCGCGCTCGACATATATCAGGTTCTCCTGAAACTGCCGGCTCTCCTGCTCGCTAAGCTCACCCAGACTACGGGAATTTATGGTCTTGGAAAAAATCTGCATAAAAGCATAAATTCCGGCTAGCGGATTGCTCAACTCATGGGCAATACCGGCGGCAAACTCACCAACCGTAGCCAGCTTCTCCGATTGAATCAATTTCGATTGGGTCTCAGCCAACTGCTCGCCGCGTTTCGCGACCCGTTCTTCCAGGGTCTGATTCAACAATTCGATAGATTTGCGAGAACTCTTCAGATCGGCAACCATCTTGTTGAAGGATTCGCTTAATTCACCAACCTCATCGCGGGTTTTCACTGTAATGAACTGCTCGAGATCGCCCTCTGCAATCCTCCGACTGGCCTCTGAAAGTTCGCGAATGGGCCCCACGGTTCGGGTGATGATCAAGATGAAAATCGGAATGATTACCAGCATCAGCCCTATGACAATGGCGCAGGTGGTAATAATAATATTACTTTTGGCCAACACGAGATCATCAGTCGATTCGAAAATGGCGACTAAGAGCTCTTTTTTGAAATTGACGATTAACGGCGAGAGTATCATTTTAACATTGTGATCACCACATTTGAAATGGCTGAGAAAAGGCTCCTCCTTATCCAATACCCGGTTCATCAGTGGGGGGGTAATGAAGCGACTGAGCTCAAGATCGCAGTCCTTGTGAACCTCGCTGGAGGCTATCAGTTTACCCCGGTAATAAATCTGCAAACGGTGACTTGCAATCTTTTTCTGAAGGCCGGTGAGAAAATCTTGATCTATATCCCGGTAAACGGTTACAATCGAACGTTTACCGAAATGATCCTCCATGGGAGCTACCGCTGATAACGAGAGAGTGGTTCGAGATCCCCGATTGCGCACCATAAGGCCCGTCATTCTAATCCCCAAAGAGGCCAATCGCCCTAACCCCAACCCTTCAGAGAGTTCGTCAATCCCACCGATATTAGATGAAACTCGGTTCTCTTTCAAAAACCCCAAAAGGTAGATAAGCATCAAGCGACTGTCACGGGCATCAGCCGCATGGCTAGCCAATTTCTCCGTATCGGCAATAAACTGGGCATAGAAAGTTAAACTATTCTCCATATCTGTAACCATAGTCTGAAGCAAGCGCACATCGTTGTGAAGTTTCTCGTTGACTCGATCCTCGAGGTTATTGGAGACCAGATCGGTCATGATATAGATGATAAAGGAGCCCATCAGAATCATAACCAAAAAGAAAGGAAATATTATCTTATTTTGAACCTTATTCAGGCGGAAAAAAAATCTTTTTACGAAACCAATCATAAGCGCTGTCTTACACCTTAAAGAGCCCACTCAAAGTCAATCTATCAACAACAGATCTTCTGGATTGAGATTAATATCCGCCAGCATTTTATCAAGTTCATCATAGTCGGCAGGTGTCGTTTCGATGAAATGATCAACATTCAACATAGCAGCCAACGCCGCTCGTCCAGCCGGGTTATCATGCATGCTCAGAAGGTAATCCTTCAACATTCCGCCCAACCCTGCCCTGAAGCAACCGGGCCCCTCTTTTGCGTGGTCACGACCTAAACGATGGTGACACTCGAAACAGGAGTTCTTTAGGTTCTTCCTCAAAACAAAGACGTTCGAAGGCATGGGCGGCGACTGGGCCAGGATCTTCAAGCTATCTTTAACCCCCGGATTTTCCCGCGCAACCATATCGAGAACCCGATCCTTAACCGACCCGACCTCGACATCGCCATTAAAAACCGCCATAATTGCATCTTCATAAGTACCGACGATCCCGGTTTCAGAAAAATAGTCAGCCGGGTCGCCGAAACCTTCATGCGTTAAAAGGTAGTGTGGAAAGAGGTAAGCGGCCGTGGTTGCCTCTCCCCCCACAACCAGACGTTTACCGCGCACCTGGATCAATTTTTCAACACCACTATCTTGCCGAACAAAAATCAAATCACGATAGCTGGATTCCCCATTCTGTTCCGACCGCACTAGAACATTAACATGTTTACGAACTGCGGCAAATGCCAGACTACCGACAAAGGCGGCATCAATCTCACCGTTCACCAACCCCTTACAAACATCGAGATAAGAAGGCGAAAGCTTCAATTTAACACTGAACCCCTTGCCCAATCTTTGCGAGAGATAGCTGATCAGGGGCTGGTAACGCTGCTCCTGGACAATCACATTACGCTCCGGAACAATGCCGACCAGGATTTCATAACGCTGCGGCAGATAACCGGATTTCGATATTATAGTCGCCCCCGCTTCCGAATAGATAAAATTTAAAAACCGCATTATCACAGCTTTAGGCTTGGTCTCCAGAACCAGGCCAAAAGGTCGATAAAAAGCGTAACGACCACTTTTTAAATTAGCCGGAGTCGGCGCCACCCGATTGACGGCGGCAACATTAACCAGCGGATTTTCCCGGATAAGCTCACCCAGAGAAGTGTAGCCGATCGAAAACGGGATCATTTGGATCGAATCAGCCACTTGCCAATGTCTCTCCAAGGGAACGCTATCTGAAGTAACTGCAAAATCGGGATCCAGAAAAGTTGCGCGAAAGGCGATTTTTGCCGAAGTGTACTCGGGCCGGTCGATAACCGTTATTTTTCCATCAGGACCGCCGACCTGAGCCCAATTGGTCACTTTTCCGGCATAAACATCACGAATCAGAGCTCGATTCAGGTTGGCGATTTTAATCCCGACATTGGTCGCCATCACCATTCCGTCAATCGCCAGATGGAGGTATTGCAGCCCATCACTCTTTTCTGCGACAAACATCTCGCGCGAGACTGCACCAATATCATATTGGCCCTCGGCCACCCCGGCGATCCCGGCGGCCGAGCGAGCATCCGGCAGAAATGCTATCTCAACATCCCGATTATCATTTCTGAATTCACGGGCCAGAGATTTTAAAAGCGGCATCACCGAAGATGAACCTGAAATTCGTATTCGATTTTCCAAAGAGCTTGTAGAGCTTGCTAGATCGGAACCTTGACCCTGTTCACAGGCTGAAAACAGTAAACCGAACAGGACAAGAAACAAAAATCCGGAAAACATCCTATTTGCATGCAGCATCACTAATCAGAACCATTCATTGCTATAATTTGGTTGCAAAATTCTCACTCCTTAACATTAACTAACTTACCCCTTTACAATAAGTTGACCTATTTAGTCAAACACCATCAACTATCGACCCTTCTCAAAATTAAAAAACTCACCCGTTTTTACGTTTTTTTTGCCCTTTTTTTGTTTATTTATGCCATATAATAAGACAACTTAATTTTCACAATCAGGCCGTGCCCAAACAAATTACCTCCGGCTTTTCAGCATCTTTGCATTCACTCTCTAATGCGGAAATTACTCCCGCATTAGAGAGTGAATGCAAAGCCCGCAAATAAGTGCACCAATATTAGGAGTCCGCTTGTGTTTGACAAGTTCATCAAGAATAACCTATCCCTTCTGCGCCTTCTAAGCCAGAGCTGTTTTACAATTTATTGTCTATGGATCGGTTACCGGTTTTATCGTTTTTATCTCTGGGCCACGACCGGAAGCAATTATGTCGCCAGGCCGCCGGCTATTGAATCCTTCCTGCCGGTCGGTGCCTTGGTCAGCCTGAAAAAGTTTGTCCTGACCGGAGAATTTGATCGCTTGCATCCGGCCGGTCTAACGATATTTATCTCAGCCCTGGTGATTGCCTTGCTCTTTCGCAAAGGTTTCTGCGGCTGGATCTGTCCGGTTGGTTTTATTTTCAATCTACAAGAAGCCCTGGTCTCACGTTTCCGGGCTCCATGGCATCCACCGAGATGGCTCGACTATCCCTTGTCCTTATTAAAGTATCTTTTCCTCTTTTTTTTCCTTTACCTGATCGCCTGGAAAATGGATCTCAGTTCTATTGAGAGATTTATGCATTCACCTTACAACTTGATGGTTGATGCCAAAATGCTGCTTTTCTTTCTCACGCCTTCGCTTACGACTCTGATGGTTATTGCATCTATCATTCTGGCTTCTATTTTTCTGCGCAATTTCTGGTGTCATTACCTCTGCCCTTATGGAGGACTACTCGGGCTCCTGGCTATTTTAAGCCCCTTCCAAATCCAGCGCGATGCCAACTTATGTACTAATTGCAAAAAATGCGAGTTGGCCTGTCCGCAAAATCTGTTGGTGGCACAAAAACAGGTGGTTTTAAACCCAGAATGTGTCGGTTGCCTGGAATGTGCGGCCGCCTGCCCAATCTCGGATTGCCTTAATGTAACATTGCCAAGACGTAAAAAAATAGCCATTTTCTGGTTACCGCTGGCCATCATTCTCACTTTCATCCTTTTCTATCTGTATGCCCTTAAGTCAGGGCACTGGCAAACAGCCATTCCCGACGAGCTTTTCAGACGACTATACAATAAATAAAATGAGGGTTAAACAGGAGGGGTTTAAAGTTAACTCTGAACAGAGCTTTAAACTAAAGGTAACTATTCAGCTAACCCGCAAATTCAGGGTACACAATCCCAATTTCCTTCAGAGAATCGGGTTATGCCCCCAAAATTTGCTGAAACGCATCAACATAAGATGCTTCTCTGCTTATACAGAATAGTTGATGGACTCGTAAAAAGTAGCGAGTCCCTAACTTGTTGAAAAAATTAAATAAATTATTATTT
>JAYEGS010000016.1:0-6430 GCA_034659215.1 Pseudomonadota bacterium
CGCAATTCAACATATTGTTTGAGCAATTTTTTATCTCTTGTAAATATGAACGTAAGTTCGTCGTTACCATATTGTGACATAAAATATCTATAGCTCCTACTTCTTGCCAAAGGTGTTCGGTTAGGGTTCGATAAAAATTACTGTTTTACGAAAATAACAATTCCGTAAAGCTCCACTCATTTCTGCGTAGAAAATCGGTATAGCCGTCGCAAGCCAGATAGAGACAACCATCGTTAAATTCCAAGCACTTTACCCGCCAAGTTTCGCCGGCCGGGGTTCGAACCGCAGAGATATCGCGGATGGTCGCATCCGGCACCAGCAAGCCTCGACCATCAGCTTTCAAAATCGCCTCCCGCTTTGACCAGCAATGGAGAGCTTCGACTTCGGGGCGGGCTGCCTTCCGGATGCGTTCCACCTCGGTTGCTGTTAGATAAGGAATAAGGGCATCAAGTTCCAACGGTCTAAAGATTTCAACATCAATGCCGATCCGACATTTGAGGCCGACGGCGGAAACCACCCACGGATTCGCATGACTGATGGAGATATCAGCATAACTATTCCGGAGAAAGGGCCGCCCGTGAGGGCTTTTATGCCAGTCGTCAAGAGTGCCTTCCCGACTCAAACCAAGAACTTGCAAAGTTTTTCGGATAAGCAAACGAGCCGTCAGACGAGCCAAGCGATCCTCAAGACGATGATAACGGTTGATTTCAGGATGGAGAACAGCCGGCAGCCGGGCCATGCCGCAAGCCAAATGCTCCGCGCTCGCCCAAGCCGGAACCCGGCATTGACCACTTAGAATTGTTCCGTCCATTTCTATACTCTATCCTGCCGCACTACAACCGATAACCCCCTACGCATCTAATCATCCCCGTCTTGAACAATGGATAATCTCATACCTTACCATTAGCAAAAACACCTATCGTAATGGATTGCGCCCCGCATGTAAAGTTCAATCGTAACTACTCAGCTAACCCGTGAATTCCGGGGACACAATCCCGATTTCCTTCGGATAATCGGGTTATGTCCCCAGAATTCACTAGAATTCATCAAAATTTGGTGCTATTCTAGTTACGCTGAATAGTTACAGTAAAAAAACGAAAAGTCCCGCAATGGGATAAGGTATAACTCACCTTAGCGATCAAGAGTATCATTAGTTGAGTCAATAAGTTAAGATCTCTATGACTTTTTTTCTGATTTTCTATTTTTTGATTTACGGCCTTTTGCATTACTATGCCTTGCGTAAGGTCAAGTCCTCTCTGAAGATTGGTAAAAAAAGAACCCGGTTCCTGGGCTTGTTTATGCTGTTGATGATCCTGGCCCCAATTCTTGTCCGGATCGTTGAACGAGCCGGGATAACCAGTGGATTACACCTGTTGGCCTATATCACTTTCAGCTGGATGGGGCTTCTTTTCATTTTCGTATCCATCTCGGTTACCGGTGACCTGATAAAACTTTTCGTTTTTGTTTTCGCAAAGCTTTTCAACAACAGATCTACCCGGCAGCCGATAGCTTCCGCACTTTTTTTCTACCTGTCATTGGTACTGACGCTGGCACTCTATGGTTATGGCCTGTTTGAGGCCGCAAGACTCAGGGTGGAACATGTTGTGGTTAAGAGTGCAAAGATCCCGGCAGAGATTGAAAGGATTCGCGTTGTCCAGATATCTGATGTCCACCTGGGACTCTTTATCCGGGAGCCGCAGGTGAAGAAGATTCTTGACCTGGTTGCAGCGCTGGAACCGGATCTGCTGGTTTCAACCGGTGATCTGGTAGACGGACAGCCCAATGATTTAAGTCAGGAGGCCGAACTTTTGGCTTCTTTTGAACCCCCGCTAGGTAAAATCGCGGTCACCGGCAACCATGAGTTTTATGCCGGACTGGAACATTCCCTTAATTTCACCATGTCGGCCGGGTTTACCATTTTACAGCAGCAGGCCAAAATATTTCCCCACCTTACTGTAGTCGGCGTTGATGATCAGGCGACGACATCGTTTCATAAACCACCAAGCATTTCGGAAGCGAAATTTCTTGCAACCTTGCCGGAGAAGAAATTCACCCTGCTCCTGAAACACCGACCGGACATCAACCCCGACAGCATCGGCCTCTTTGACCTGCAGCTTTCCGGCCATACCCACAAAGGACAGATATTCCCCTTCAACCTTATCACCTGGATTTTTTACCCCTACCCTGCCGGCCAGCTCACAAAGCTCTCTCAAGGTTTTTTATATTTAAGCCGGGGAACGGGCACTTGGGGGCCGCCCATCAGGATTTTGGCACCACCTGAAATAACCGTCATTGATCTGGTGCATGGGAACTGAAAATCCACCGTTAGATCGCCCGACACCCCAATTTTCTTGACAATCACCCCATAGCTAACTAAATTCAACCAATTCAAACTCGCGAAATAACATAACGTCTAATTGTCCGTCCGAGAAATCCAGTAGAAAAATAGAGGTTTAAATGAAAAGTGGGAAAACCGCAATTGTTCTGGCAAGTTTTGGCACCACTGTACCAACAGCGGTGCAATCAATCATCAATATTCAGCATCATATCGAAAAAGCTTTCCCGCAAATCACGGTAAAACATACTTTTACCTCCAATATCATTCGCAAAATCTGGAAAAAAAGACAGACCGAACGCGACCAATGGCTGCAACAGGGGATTCCGGCGGAAATAATTAATGTCAAAGGCATCATCGCGACCATCGGCGACCTGCAAGAAGATGGTTACCGCACCATTATCGTCCAGCCCACCCACATCTACGCCATGGAACAATTTATTGACCTGACCTCATATATAGAGGGCATCAATCAGATCAAGACGATTAAAAAAAGATGGATGCCGTTTGACAAAATCGTTGTCGGCAGACCGGCTCTGGGCGGCTGGGGAGATAGTTACGACTATCGTGAAGATATGGAAAAAGCCTTAAAAACCCTGGAAAACGATGTTGCTCTGGCCCGAAAGGAGCAGGCCGCTCTGGTTTATATGGCCCACGGCAATGACCATATGTCAACCGGCATCTATAGCGAAGCCAAAAAGATGATGAGTCGCCTCTACCCCGATATCCAGACCTTTTTCGGCGCCGTCGAAGGTTATCCGGAACTTGAAGATATTGCCTCAATGCTTCGACATCATTGCAGAAATAAAAAAGTCATCCTCAAACCATTCATGATTGTCGCCGGCGACCATGCCATCAATGACATGACCGGCGAAGACCCGGATACCTGGCAAAGCGTTATCATGAAAGAGGGTTTTGAGGTTCTTCCGGTTCTCCACGGCCTCGGCGAAAATCACGCTTTTGCCGAAATTTTCGTCGATCACATCCGTGACACCGCCGGCGATCACGACATTGACTTAAGCGACAAAAAATAGCCGCCTTTTACGTACCATGAAAAAACCACAAAAACTTCCGGCAACGATAAATATCGACAAGCTCGGCCCCATCACCTTTGTCTCCAGCAGCCGGGCTCAAAGAATCAATGTCAGTGTCAAAGCCGCCGGTGGGGTTCGGGTGGCGGTTCCGAAACGGGCATCACTGAAAGATGCCCAGCGGTTTGTCTTAAGCAAACAGGACTGGATTGAGAAACAACTCATCCGTCTCAAAAAAGTTCAGGATGAGGCCGACAAGTTTTCCGAAGAAGTCAAGGGACTTGATATTAATCAGGCCGCAAACAAAATTGCCGCGCGTCTTCAGGAACTGGCCCAGGAACATAACTTCAGCTATAACCGACTGACCATACGTAACCAAAAAACCCGCTGGGGCAGCTGCTCGGCCAAAAACAACATCAGCCTCAATATCAAACTTGCCCTCCTCCCGGATGAGCTGCGCGACCTGGTTCTGGTTCATGAACTAATCCATACCAAAATCAAAAACCACGGCCCCAACTTCTGGCAAAAACTCGAAGAAATCTACCCCCAAGCCCGAGAACTCGACCAACAAGTCAACAACCACAGCGGCTTGCTCCGCCTTCCCCTTCAATAAATCACGTACCACGCCCATTCACCCATGTTGTTCCAGCCCAACGACAAAAAAGCCTTACCGGCAACCCACTAAATAGTTATTGTAAAAACACAGGTATTATGACTATATAAACATTGTAATACTGTCGACAAGACTAACCCTACAAAGACCACAAAAATCTTTCGTTAAGACCTTGCTGCGAATGATAGCTTGAGGCATGCGGGGTTTAGATTATGAAAAATTATAGGAAACTTTAAATAAATAAGTAACCCATAACAATTGAACAAACAACTTGAAACCCGATTCTTAGAGCCAATATCCACTAAGGAGATAATCATGAAAAAAATTTCTAAAGTACCAATTTGCTGCCTGTTCGCAATCACTATGATGGGTTTTATGCAACTCCTCGCCTTCGCCGGATCGGCTCATCAAATCAACCAGAAAGTAGAAATCGGCCTGCAAAATCTCTATGCAAGTTCGCCCACAGCGCAGGAACTCGAAACGGTTGCGAAAGGTATTTTGGTTTTCCCTGATATTATTAAAGGCGGCATGATAGTCGGCGGACAATATGGTGAAGGAGCATTAATTATTAATGGAAAGATCGTGGCTCACTACAATACGGTTGCGGCCTCTTATGGACTCCAGATTGGAGCTCAATCATTTGGCTACGCTATGTTCTTGATGACGGATTCAGCCTTGCAGTATCTGCAAAAAAGTTCCGGCTGGGAAGTTGGGGTTGGACCCAGTATTGTCATGGTCGATAAAGGAGTTGCCACAACTTTGACAACATCTACGGCCAAAGAGGATATCTACGCCTTTTGCTTTAGCCAGAAAGGCTTGATGGCCGGGCTTGGCCTTCAGGGTTCGAAAATCACAAAAATTAATCCCGACAAGTAAATTATTTTGCCTGGTTCCCACAGCATTTTAAAATGGTTACTGGTTTACCTGTTTTGTGGCAGATTGGCACTTCCATGCTTTGCTCTGGAACCGGAACCACGTAAATGGAATCACCTGCCTTTGGGAACCAATTTTGCCGGAGTTGGCTATGTCTATGCCGAAGCCGACATTTTTGCCGACCCCGCCCTTTTGCTCGAAAATGTAGAGATGGAGTTACATACTTGGGCCGCCAAATATATTCGAACTTTCGAATTGTTTGATAAGTCGGCCCGTTTTGATCTGACTCAAGCTTATCAAGAAGGGAGATGGACCGGATTGTTAAATGGCGTTTCTGCCTCAACTTCAAGAAAAGGTTGGTCGGATACTTTCCTGCGTCTTGCGGTAAATCTCTACGGTGCACCACCTTTAAGCGGCAAAGAGTTTGCGGCTTACCGATCCGCAGTAGAAGTTGAAACTATTGTCGGCATGGCCCTGACAGTGCGCTTACCCACCGGTAAGTATATGGAAGATAAACTGATTAATCTAGGAGAAAACCGGTTTGTTTTCCGACCCCAGTTTGGCATCATTCATACCCGAGGAAAGTGGACAGCAGAAGTTACGGGTGAAGTTGCGTTTTATGCAGACAATGATGAATTTTTCAATGGCAAGACGCTTGAGCAGAAACCGTTGTATATCATCCACGCCCACCTTATCCATACTTTCCGGCCGGGACTCTGGGCCGGTGCGAGTCTGGGCTATGACTATGGCGGGGAAAACAGTATCGATGGAATCGACAAAAACAACCGGAATCTGGAAATTGGCTGGGCCTTTAGCCTGGGCTACCCGATAAATCGTTATTCAGGCATTAAAGTGGCCTACATTGGCACCCGCACCCAAGAATCAACCGGTTTTGATTCCGACATATTGACAGTAAGTCTGTCATTTTTATGGTGAACAATAAATATCACGTAACCGAACCGGGTAGACCGGCCTACCGGCTACTTAACGTAGCCCGGAACCAACCGGAACTCGGAACCCCCGGCCGGCCGCAATTTATTACCGTAAATGGTGATCGCCGTTTTAAGCACTACCAAGGGTTTTCATTCTATGGATTGTAAAAATTCCCTTCATACCTTCGTGCACCGCACACTAATTTATCGTCTTATTGCCGTCGGGCTTTCTCTTTCGCTTCTGGTCGGCCTGACTGTCTTATTTATTGAGCGAGGCCGGGTGAGCCGTGAGGCAATTGATTTTGCTGTTGGCAGGCTTTCAGTTTTTTCTAACCGATACGATCATCTTCTCGCCGACCCAAACAATCTGGAGCCGGAAAAGATTCAGCAGGCGGTCAAGGAGTTCAGATCTGCCCGAAGTTATAATAAGCTCGGTTCTTTTGTCTTCGTCGGCGTCTATGATGCTCAGGGAAAAGTCATTACAGAGATTTTCGACCAGCAGCAAGAGAGTCTTGGTGAGTTAAAGAAGAAACAGCAGAAGATGAAAATCAAGATACCGGGCGATGGTAATGAGCGGTACGAAATCATTCGAGTCGCAGGCCTTCCTTTCCTGAGAATTGCCTTGCCCCTTGTCAATGGCAACCGG
>JAYEGS010000017.1:0-6417 GCA_034659215.1 Pseudomonadota bacterium
TGGCTAAGTAAAAATTTCGATAGACAAGATGTTGTGGTTCTCCAGGCGCGAGACCATACATGTAGTATGTCGAGTGTCTGGAGAACCACAACAACGCAGGATATCGGAACTTTTTACGACGCCATCAATCCCTAACCTCTGAATAGTTACCAAGGAAGCTGATATGAAAGAGATGAAGATAGCGGTTATCGGTAATTACCTGCCCCAGCAGTGCGGCATTGCCACTTTCACGACCGATTTGTGTAACGCTCTCGCTCTGGGTTTGAAAAAGAGTGGCGAACGGTTGACGGTCGTGGCCATGGATGATGTTGATAAAGGCTACCCTTATGCAGACCGGGTCAGCTTCCAGGTAAGGGCCAACGTCCAGTCTGATTATCTCCATGCTGCTGAATTTTTAAATGTCCATAAATTTGATGTCGCGATTCTCCAACACGAATTCGGTATATTTGGGGGAGAGGACGGGTCTCACATCTTCCAACTGATAAAAAATTTGCACATGCCGGTGATCGCCACCCTGCATACGGTTCTCAAGAACCCGACGGACGGACAGCGCGCCGTTACGCAAAAGTTAGCGCAATATACCGACACCCTGGTGGTCATGGCCCATAAAGCCCGAACCCTCCTCGTCGATTCCTATGGTATTGAAGAGTCGAAAATCACCTTTATTCCCCACGGCATCCCGGATGTGCCTTTTACCAAAGCCACTTCAGGTCCATTCCGAACCCAGCTCGGGCTGAAAAATCGGAAGATAATACTGACCTTCGGCCTGCTGAGTCCCGGCAAAGGGATTGAGGTTATGCTCAAGGCGATGCCCGCGATTATCGAACAACACCCTGATGTTTCCTATATTATCCTTGGCAAGACGCATCCCCACGTTATAAAAGATACTGGGGATTCCTACCGGCAGAGCCTCTATCAACTGGTTCGCCGTCTCGGTATAGAAGATCATGTGCTGTTTCACAATCGTTTTGTCGAGCTTGAGACTTTGACTCAATATCTAACCGCCGCCGATCTCTATGTCTCGCCCTATCTCAAGGAAGAGCAGATTGTCTCCGGAACCTTGGCTTATGCTGTGGGTGTGGGTACAGCCGTGGTCTCCACCCCCTACTGGCACGCCCAGGAGTTGCTGGCGGAGGGCCGAGGATGTCTGGTTCCTTTCAACGATCCGGTGGTTTTGGCTGAAAAAATCAATCATCTTCTGGCTCACGATAAAGAACGTAATGAGATCAGGAAAAAAGGTTATCAGTTAGGTCGTTCAGCGATCTGGAAAGTAGTGGGGACAAAATATCTCAATCTGGTCGCTGGGATATTGGAACGTACAATCGACCAGCCGATACTGCAATATGCCAAAATACCGGATGCCGGAATTTTGGAACCTGATACCCGGATTCTGGGGGTCATGCCGGAGATCAACCTCCAGCAGATGCTCATTATGACCGATAGTACCGGTATCCTCCAGCACGCCAAATATTCCATCCCGGATCGCACGCACGGTTACTGTGTGGATGATAATGCCCGGGCGCTCATTGTTGCCGCTATGTATTATGCTCTTCGCCAAGACAACGATGACATTCCCCAAATTCAGACCTATCTCTCTTTTTTGCACTACTCTTTCAACCCGGAGAAGGGGCGGTTCAGAAATTTCATGTCCTATGACCGACGATGGCTCGAAGAGAGTGGTAGTGAAGATTCCCACGGGCGCTCCCTCTGGGGACTGGGGGTTGCCATCCAACATGCGCCCTATGATTCGATCCGGAACATGGCCGTTCGGCTCTTTCTCGACGGTCTTCCAGTTGTGAAAAGTTTCAAATCCCCCAGATCATGGGCCTTTGTCATCATCGCTCTACACGCCTATATGGAGGTTTTCGGCGGGGATGCCACGGCCCGTCGATTACGGGCTCAGCTGGCTAAAAAACTCTTTACTCTCTTTCAAAAAGGTTCCAGTCCGGACTGGCTGTGGTGTGAAGATAAGCTTACCTATGCCAACGCCAAATTGCCCCATGCCTTGATCCTGGCCGGCCAGTGGATTCCCAATCCCGAAATGTTTAAAATGGGCATCGATTCTCTCGCCTGGCTGCTGGAAAAACAGCAAGCACCGGAAGGTCATCTTTCAGTTATCGGCAATTTGAACTGGCACAACAAGAATGGTCTCAGCTCCAATTTTGATCAACAGCCGATTGAGGTCATGTGCCTGATCGACGCCTGTGCCGAAGCCTTTCGTTCTACCGGAGAGATGAAGTGGCTTGACCAGGGGCATCGTTGTCTCGACTGGTTTCTGGGCAGTAATGATTTGAACGAACAGATTTATGATTTTAAGACCGGAGGGTGTTGTGATGGTATTCAGCCCACCGGCATCAACGCCAACCAAGGAGCGGAGTCAACCCTTTCCTGGCTGATCTCTCTCCTCAGGATGTATGAAGTTTTGGGGCAGATAGTCAAAAATTAGAATAATTTTTCTCCTGTCTAAAAATATATTTTGTCACTGGTGTCCGGTAAGCCTCTTGCTACCCGGAATATCGGGTTATTTTCTTCCACTTCTTACGCAAAATTTTTGTTTTTCCAGCACTCATTACGCCAAAATTGCGAAACTCACTCGTACCTCGTTCAAACAGTCGCAATTTCTTGGCTTCATTCGTTGGGAAAAACAACAAAATTTTGCGAGACGTTACAGAAAACAACCCGATATTCCTAGATTTCATCTAAGCAAACTGAATTTACGGGTTAGCTGAATAGTTACCAAAGAAACTCAAAGATCAGACCCTGTTGTCTATGAAGAATATCTTTTTGCTGGTCATTCTCCTTTTTCTGTTTCTGGTTGGCCTCCCTCTCATGGGGGTTCTGGTGGCCGGGGAAAACGTTATTCAATACTGTGAATTTCCTCCCCTGACATTCTACGTTGCCCACGCACCGTTTTCCTGGTATCTCTTTTCGAGTTTGGTAATAATTGCCATTCTCGTATTTGCGTTGCTCTTTTTTCAACTCCATCATAAGCAATCTTCGGTTAGTCTCAAAACCAAAACCAAAACAAACCCAACATCTTTCCCTTGGTGGGGGAACTTGGGCCTATTGTTAATACTGGTTAGCTGGGTTGTGGCCTGGAATAGATTTTCCCTGTTTCAGATCTTGCAACCCTATACCTTTCTGCCCCTTTGGCTGGGCTGTATTCTGTTTATCAATAGTCTTAGCTATTTTCGCAGCGGTTCGTGTCTTCTGACTGGCCGACCCGTCTATTTTTTTATTCTATTTCCGGTAAGTGGCTGTTTTTGGTGGTTTTTTGAATATCTTAATAGGTTTGTGCAAAATTGGTATTATCTGGGGATCGATGATTTTAGTGCCATTGAATATGTTTTCCATGCCTCCCTCTCTTTTTCGACAGTATTACCGGCGGTGCTCAGCACCGAAGAATTATTAGCTTCATTTTCCAGATTGACTGAGCCTTTAAAAACATCCTTTGTTATATGTTGTTGGAGAAACAGGTTTATCAATATTGGGGTTTTGTCGGCAAGCGCTATAGGGCTAATCGGAATAGGCATCTGGCCTGATTATCTTTTTCCGCTTCTTTGGCTCTCGCCTCTCTTAATCATGATTACCCTGCAAAAAATGATGGGGCGAGCCACAGTTTTTGATAGTTTGGGTCAGGGAGATTGGCGATCTGTCTGGCTGCCGGCCCTGGCGGCACTGTTTTGTGGATTTTTCTGGGAATTATGGAATGTGAAAAGTTATGCGCACTGGGTTTATTCAATTCCTTTCGTCCAGAAGATCCATATATTTGAGATGCCGATTCTCGGGTATCTGGGTTATCTTCCTTTTGGGCTGGAGTGTAAAGCGGTGGCCTTGTTAGTTGAAGAAGTTCTGCAAAAAGGATGCGAATCAAAAAAATTGGGGTCGAGTCATTTAGCGGGGTGTGTTATAGATGCTGTCAGGAACAAATCCCAAAAAAGGACAGTAGCTGATGGTAAAAGATTTTCGTTGTGAACTGATATCGTGGAGGCGAGTTTATCTGTTAGCCCGGAAGCTGGCATATATGATTAATGACGATAACTTTCAGCCGGAGGTTATTGTTGCCATTGCTCGGGGTGGATATGTGCCGGCCCGAATTTTATGTGATTTCCTCGATGTCAATATCCTGACCAGTATCAGAATCGAACATTATCTTCCCGGTGCCAACAAGCAGAGGATAGCCAGACTTACAGATCCACTGGCAATAGATATCAAGGGGAAAAATGTTCTGGTCGTGGATGATGTTAATGACACGGGCGAAACTCTGGAAGTGGCCGTGCACCACCTTAAAGAATTTTCTCCGCAGGATGTTCGAGTGGCTGTTTTAAACCAGAAGACAACCTCCGGTTTTCGTCCTGACTATTTTGCCCACAAAATTATTAAGTGGCGCTGGCTGATTTACCCGTGGGCCGTCATGGAGGATATCAACGGCCTGCTTGCCAAGCTGGATTCACCACCCTCTACAGCGGAAAAAGCAGCCTCGGTTTTCCTGGAAAAATACCGGTGCAAAGTTCCCCGGCAGCTCCTTGAGGATCTCTTTGTGAAGATGAAAAAAGGATGAATTTGTTATCTGAATAATTCCTTGACTCTATAGAAAATATAGCAGCAGTTTTTTTCCGTCCGCCGGTGGGGAGGATATCCAGTATGCCAGCCGTTCCCGGCAGAAAATATAGTGTACCTGTCCCATTCCCAGAAACTTATAGACTTTAATTTTGTTGATGCTCAAGGTTTCCGGGTCATGGAAGGGTGAACGGGGATTGCTCACCATTTTATAGGCCATGACTTCAGCTTGCTCCAGAGTCAGGGCAGGGGTTTTGCTGCGCGATATCCAGACTTCGGCCGGGCGTTTTCCCGCCGCCTGGTAGTTGCCGATGGCCCCAGCTTCCACGGTAATATTTTTGCCGTGCAGGTGGTTGATTTTTTCCAGGGCTTGAGTGCCGGTAATCAGTTGAGTCTGTTGCCATTCGCCGATATTTTTCGGGAATAATGAACCAAGGTTCTGCTGCTTTTTAGCTTCTGGAGTGCAGGCAAACAACAGGAAAAACAGCAGCAGTGACAATCCCAGTTTAATTGTTCGTTTCATAATAATTAATCCTTTAAGGCCACTTACTTGCTGGCAGCGCTCGCGTTAGGGCCATATTTAAGTTGCATACCTTTTAGAAAGTTACGTAAAATCTGGTCTTGACAGTTGCGGTAGTTTTTATGTCCCGCTTTACGGAAAAATGCACTTAATTCGTGTTTACTCATCCGTAAATCAGTCAGATTCATAATCTCCAATACATCTTCGGCTTTCAGGTTTAGTGCGATTTTCAATTTCATGAAAATGATATTGTTAGTTAAATGCTCTTCCGGTTCAGGTTGCGGCCCCTCTTTTTTGCCCCGTTTATCATTAATCAAACCATTTAGGAAAATTGCCAGCTCAGAGTCGCTGCACTCCTGATAATCAGGATCATCATCTCTTTTTAACCAATCGCTGATCCGGCTCCGGGTTATCTGATAACCGGCTAAATCAAATATAGCCATCATTTTTGTATCGCTAAAGTCGAAGGTATAGCGGATACGGCGTAGGATATCGTTATTTGTCATAGGTATCTCCAATTATAAAGTATATTATTTGTTGTTTGGCCTGTTTCGCTGCCCAACAATCTTTACCACAAACTTCCTGTAAGTATCAGTTGTTTCTCCTTGTATGGATAACTTTAATCCTGTATCGCTTATAATCCCCTGAATAGTTGTGTTTACCGCAATTGGAAAAGGCAAAATTGTTTTAAGGCCGGCAATATCCTCCCAAGCCCATAATAAATTTGCAGCGCTAGCCTCTGCACTATGTGTATCCGCAAGAGTACCACTTAGTTTTTCTCCATTTAAGGTTAAGTTCCAGTATTGTAACAATAAATCTCTAAAGGTATTAACTGAACAAAGTGCAGCTGACCTAATATCTATGTAGCCTTCTTTTACATTAGAAGAGTCTCGATTGGGATAAATTGAAATATTAAACGGGTTAGACTCGCTAATAGACCCAATTTTTAAAGGAGCCTTTGTAAAAATGTAAACGCTGTAGTGATATTGCTTCTCTTCAACAAAAACATCCTGACCCGAAAAAGGATCATATTTGTAATATTGAATTGTCATATCAGCGCTGCCGGAAAAATTTCTTTTTGATGCTATTATGTTCTCGCCATAGTTGCTGCCAACGCCACCATCAATAACCCGTGTTAAGGGGGTCTCCTCGACAAAGTTATTATAATTTAAAGAGGGATCGTCTTTGTCATATTGAATTACCGACCCACCGCTACCGCATGTCACTATAAATACAACAAGCAAAATAGTTAATTTTGACCAACGCTCAACTATTAGGTTGTTGTTACATTTCATGGCGTTGCTATCCTGGGGGGCCCCCCCCCCCCCCCAAACCTA
>JAYEGS010000018.1:0-6351 GCA_034659215.1 Pseudomonadota bacterium
AGCCGGTTTCAGGGTCTGCGATCAGAGTTTTCAGGTGTTCATCATCGTTTAATGCGATAAATTCCTGATGATCTGCGGTTCTCATGATTTTTTCTGTCAGGTAGGCCTGATAGCGCTCTTCGTCTTCCGCCGCCAGACGATAGTTGTTCAGGTAGCGGGGGTCATAATCGTAATGTCTATAACAGGCTGTGGGATAGGCTCCCCAGATGACGGGAACCACGGCGTCAACCTGGATGAATGGAATCTGGTTGCGATCCGGTTCCTGTTTAAGAAAATCTTCCTCGACCAGCTCTTCACAGGTGATAATCAGGTGGCGGGCGGCTTTGGCCTGCTCAACATCGGCAAACGTCAGCCCCTGAATTCGGGCATTGCCGCGTCGATCAGCTTGCTGAACATGGATGATCGTAACCTCGGGGTTAATGGCCGGTACCAGAACCAGTTTTGGTGAATCACACCAGTCGCCGAAAGGGTTGTCGATGGTTACCAGTTTTTGCTTAGGCAGGCTCTCGTCATTTTTTCGCAGATCTCGGCCAAAACCCCAATGTTTGATTATATCAGTGCCTAGTCCGGAGCGCGTCGGCAGGAAGGGCAGTCCCATGGCTCCGGCCATAAACCGCAGCGTCATCTGGTAGTTTGAATAATCTTCAACTTTAAGCTCGCCCCTCTCCACGGCCCGGCGAAAACGGATACAGGTCGGAGCGAAACGACCGCTGCCGGCATAGGCGATCTCAAGCCGGCTGACACAGCCGGCGCCAACCAGTTCATCAACTCCCTGACCGTTGGAGTGCGCATAGAGATGCAACCCTCTTTTCTGTTGCCGGATAATCTCATAAACCGCCGCCATCGGGTTGCGGTTAATCGTAAAACCGCCAATACTTAAATGACAATTATCTTTTACCAGCGAAGCGATAGCGAGAGCTAAGGTCGTGACTTTGTTTTGTGATGATTTCATGCCCTCTTATATAATGCCGGCTCTCTTTTTTTGCAACCTGTTCGTTGTCGGGCACTATTGTTATTTCCGTTTGTCAAGAAGTTGGCGAATCCGGCTGAAAACTTCCTCAAAACTAAATGGTTTATTGATAAACTCTCCTTTGTTTAGAATATCCTTATGGATATTGTTATCTAAATATCCGGAAGCAAAGAGGATGGCGATATCAGGGTATAGCTCTTTAATTTTTTCGCTGAGTTTTTTACCCCCCATCACCGGCATGACTACATCAGTGAAGAGCAGGTCTATACTGCCTTTATGACTTTTGGCTTTTTCAAGAGCTTCCCGGCCATCTGCCGCCGCAATAACTTGATACCCTTTCCGGCTGAGTTTACGGCTGACTATTTTTCTGATATTCTCATCATCTTCGGCCAGAAGTATCACCTCCGTCCCGCCAATCGATGATTCAGGTTTTATGTCCGCCTCCTTGTCGACACCTTCATTTTCATTTATAATCGGCCAATAGATTTTGAATGTGGTGCCTAATCCCGGTTCACTGTAGACGTAAATACTTCCGTTATTTTGCTTGACGATTCCATAGACTGTTGCCAGACCCATACCCGTCCCTTTACCAACTGCCTTAGTGGTATAAAACGGTTCAAAAATATGGTCTAAAACTTCTTTGGTCATACCGCAGCCATTATCGGAAACTTCTAAGAGCAGATGCTCTCCACGAGAACTTTCCGTATGGAGTAAAGCATAATCTTTATCCAGATAAACCTCGGAGGTGGAAACCTTGATGACTTTATCGGTAATTTCAGGATGACTTCTAAGGGCATCCCGGGCATTGACAACCAAATTGACAATAATCTGGTTCAATTGACCGGGATCAGCGAAGATTTTCCCAACCTGAAGATCGAGTGACGTCTCCAGTCGGATATCTTCACCGATCAAACGTCCCAGCATTTTTTTCAATTCTTCAAGTAAATTGTTGATATTGACTGCTCGCGGGAGAATTTTCTGGCTTCGGCTAAAAGCCAGGAGTTGTTTGGTCAGACTGGCCGCCCGTTCTCCCGATTTCAGTATTTCCCGGACATTCTGCCAGGTTTGACTGCCCTCTTCCAGGTCATCCAAGACCATTTCGGAATATCCATAGATGGCGGTCAGAATATTGTTGAAATCATGGGCGACGCCGCCGGCCAGGTTGCCGATAGATTCCATCTTCTGGGCCTGAATGAGTTGAGTTTCAAGTTTTTTCTTCTCCGAGATATCTTTGGCCACGTGGGCGATATATATAAGTTTACCCCTTTCATTAAATACCGGGGCGGCCGAGACCAAAAAGGTTTTACCTGATTTCTCATGCTCCACCTCCCGGCTATAGGCTTCAAAGTTATCTCTTGTCTCTAAAAGCGGACAATTACGGCAGGGCTCTTCCAAGCCAAGAAGCAGTTCATAGCAATGATGCCCGACAATCTCGTCAAGAGTAAGACCAAGGATAGCACATGCTGCCTGATTGGCTTTTACTATGCGTAGATCAGGATCCTGAAGGGTGACAACATCAATAAAAGAGTTAAAGGTTCTTTCCCACTCATCTTTACTCTGACGTAATTCATCCTCGGTTTTTTTCTGTCCGCTGATGTCATTATAAACAGCTACGATCTCACCTGAAGGGAGTTTACAGATATAGTTTTCGACCCATAACTCTATTCTTTGGTCTTTATAGAGTGTGGCTGGAAGGTCTTCAGCCACACCTGTTCGCCACACCCTTTGAAACACAGCAAAAAGTCCCATCTCAACGACACCGGGAAACATCTCCCGAACACTTTTACCAAAAATTTCTTGTTTTTGCAGTTTACTGCTTTTAAAACCGGCCGGATTGAGGTTTTGAAAAATAAAATCATCACCGTTTTCGGTAGCCTTATAGATGGCAATGCCGCTGTTTATATTGTTAAAGATTTCCTTAAAACGAAATTCCTGGTTGGCAAGTTCGTTGGTACGTTCTCGTACAATCTGTTTCAAACGGCGGTTAAAGTAGATCAGCATCATTATTACAGCTATGATAGACAAGATAATTACGATCCACATCAATCTGTAAAAACGGGTCAAATCAGGCTCAGGGTTGGGATTGTAGATAAAATCGTCAAGGCTATAACCAGGCTCAGCCATGCCCAATTGCACATAGGTTTCGGCCATATGATGCCAGCGTCCGGGATTCATGTGGCCGATCTCAATCAGTTCCGGCATGATCAGTGGGCGCATGGCATCAGCCTCAAAATGGAGATGGTCGATGCTCTTGGTAACCTTATATTTCCTTTTAATCAGATTGATTGTTTCAGTGGGGTGGGTCATGGCATATTCCCAGCCTCGTAATGAGGCTCGGCGAAATCTTTTTACCTGATCCGGGTGGGTCTTTAGTTTTTGTGCGGACGTAAAGAGGATATCGCCATAAAAATCTATGCCGTAAGTAGTTGGTTTGATGACTGTTGCAGGAATATTGCGTTGCTTTAGATAGTATGGTTCATTAGTTATATAGGCATCGAAGACATCGGTTTTCCCTTCCAACAGATCATTGATATCAAAACTGCTGGGGATAATATCAACTTGCTCCGGCGTGATGCCTTCGTTGCGAAATACAGCCAGATATTCAGCCGCGCCATTTCCAGGTATCAACATGACTCGTCGACCGATCATCTCTTGGGGGGTACTGATTCCAGAATCTTTTTTGGCCAAAAAAACAATGGCTGAATGTTGGAATACAGCAGCGAGGGCGACGATGGGCATGTCGTGCAATCTATGGAGTAACAATTCGGAGCTGGCAACACCGTAATCAGCTCGACCGGTAAGAACCTCATCAACCGGACGCCGGGTTGGACTGCCGTTTATTACGGTTACGTTGAATCCGGCACTCTTATAATAATTTTGCTCAATAGCGGCGTAATATCCGGCAAACTGAAACTGATGGAACCAGGGTAGCTGAAGGGTGATTTGTATAAGGTTATTCTTTTTATCCGCCGACTGAGCTTCTCCCGGTTGGGGCGAAACCATGAATAAACATGTCGCTATTACTAAAACCAGAAAACAGCGTCCCGCCGGCCCGGACAAAAGCCCGGGAAGTAACCTTGTTAACGGTCTGATAAAATTCATGACATCCCCCAGCAAAAAAAATAGCCGTACCGCTTTTTTAAAGCAGCCCGGCTATTTATATGAAGACTTTAGTCTTTCATGCCATCACCTTGAGTTTTTTTAATTCACATAGAAATTCTCATAGTAAGAATATAGTAAATGATTTGCTTAAAGTCAAACCGGCCAGCCCGCCTTGCCCCTGAGGAAGGCGGGGTCAGTGCTTGACTTTACACAAGATTGGTTATTTATTATTCTGGTATCGCATTGATCGTAATCAATGCTTCAAATGCCGCAGGCCGGCTATTCGAAAAATCGCCAAACCATTTATCGTAAATTGTCAGGATCTCATTTGAGCGATAAAGGTTGGATATTACACTGTCGGCAACGTGACGAAAATCCGAATCATTTTTCCGTACTGCCAGGGCAAAAGGTTCGTATGAGAACAGATTTGGAAGAATCGAAAAGTTTCCGGGGTTATCAGATGCCAGGGCCAAGCCAATCAATACAACCTGATCCGCTGCCAAAGCATCTATTTCGCCTTTTTTTAACGCCTCAAGTCCTTCAGCTAATGACTTTAATATGACAGTTTCAGCACTGGTTTGCGTATCTGTGAAAAGTTTTTTCAACTCAACAACAGTGGTTGTGTTTTTCACGACGCCAATTTTTTTTCCACTAAAATTATTTTTTA
The DNA here is from genome assembly GCA_034659215.1 of Pseudomonadota bacterium. Lineage (GTDB taxonomy): Bacteria > Desulfobacterota > Anaeroferrophillalia > Anaeroferrophillales > Tharpellaceae > Tharpella. Next base: position 4,740 of record JAYEGS010000018.1, read on the forward strand.
TATGCTTACCTCTCAAGGTCATAAATGAAGCTCCGGTGACAAATGTGATTTGGGTAAAATCGACAAGTTCCCCGCGAGAGATTGTTTTGGTAGTGGAACCACATAAGATATCGATCTTGTTATTCGACAATGCCGCAAATCGATCTTCAGCTGTCACCGTTATATATTGAATTTTTACATCTTTACCAATTTTCTCTTGTACACCGGCCGCAATGTGCTTTCCGAGATCAATCGAATAACCCGCAGGTAAATTGTCCTTGCCCAAAAAAGACATTGGTGGTTGAGATTGACGAAAACCTATTCTAATTTTTCCGGTCTCCTGAATTTTCTTTAAAGTTCCGGATAACTCTTGAGCTGATAGTGGGTTAGCGAAAAATGCGATCATTAAAAAGATTGTTAGTAAAGCTTTCATTGTGTTTCTCTCCTGTTTAGAATTTGTTTGAAAGTTAGCCTAACCAATAACATTGTTTTTATCCAAATACAAGCTTGTTGTCCGTATTTTAATTCTTATAGAACAAATTAAGCCGATACAACAGGAATTACATTACATTATGCTAAGTCAATTTTTTTTCGGTAGACTGTGCCCTGAAAAATGGCAACCAGTTCTAAGCCTTCATCGCGTACTTCAACCTGATAGGTCGCCAGTTTGGGGTTGAGGGCGACCTCCTTGGCTTCGGCGGTGAGAGTTCCCTGGTTTGTCGCCTTGAGGTAGGAGATGGTCGCGCTGACGCCGACCGCCACCGTGCCGTGTGAATTTGAGGCTACGGCAAAGGCGAGATCGGCCAAAGTAAAGATGGCCCCGCCATGCGTAATGTCGACTCCGTTGAGATGTTTGTCGCTGATTTTAAGCTCGGCTTTGGCATAGCCGGGGCGGATTTCAAGCAGCGTGATGTCGTTGTGAGCGGCAAAGCGATCCTTTTTAAAGAATTTCCTGATTTTATCCATGAAGTTTCAGTCTCCTGTCGGTATTATTGAGTGTTGGCTTGTACTTCGATTATAGAGTGATTTTGCGGTTGAGGCAAGGGGAATGCAGGGTGTGGTTTTTTTGGATATGCCCCAATCTGGTGATATGTGTTGACAGTTGACTTCTCTTCGGTGTATGAAGATTAGATTAATAAACTTTATTTGGTAAGGAAATTGATTGTCAACTCACTAAGATGGAGGAACTGATGGCAAATTTAAAAGGCAGTAAAACCGAAAAGAATATTCTCACTGCATTTGCCGGTGAGAGCCAGGCCCGCAACCGCTATACCTATTTTGCGAGCCAGGCGAAAAAAGAGGGATATGTCCAGATTTCGGAAATTTTCACTGAAACCGCTGATCAGGAGAAGGAGCATGCTAAGCGTCTCTTTAAACTGTTAGAGGGTGGTGAAGTTGAGATCAGCGGCTCTTTTCCGGCAGGTGTGGTCGGCTCGACGTTAGAGAATTTGCAGGGGTCGGCAGCTGGTGAAAATCATGAGTATACCGAGATGTATCCTGAGTTTGCGGTGACTGCTCGCGAAGAGGGTTTTACCGAGATTGCCGATATCTTTTTAGCTATCGCTGTAGCTGAGAAACAGCATGAGAAACGTTATCTTGATCTGGCCGCCAATATTGAAGCCGGCCGCGTTTT
>JAYEGS010000019.1:0-25641 GCA_034659215.1 Pseudomonadota bacterium
AAGATAAAAATTACTTTGCCGCTATTATTGTCAGTCGAGGGCCTGACCAAACTATTCAGACTACTTCTGAAGATGATAACGGACAGCTGATTTATGAGAAAAAAGATGATGATATTTTGGTGTTTGTCAACCTGCAGTCGGAAGCGATTGAAATAGCCACAAATACCCTGCACGTTTTGGCTCGCAAAACTTGTTCCTATATATGTAGTGGCGGTGACCTTACCAGTGACATGAATCCTCTGGATGTTTTTCTTCGGAAATTTGATCTGGAGACTGATTTTTATAAAATTGATCCTTGGGGTAATAGTTATCAATGGTTGGGGGGTAGCTCCTCGCCGGCTAATTCCTTTCGTTCGTTGGGGCCGGATGAACCCAATGCTGACGATATCATTGTTGCTGCGCGTACGACTTTTGACGCTTGTGGCTGTGACGATCCTGATGATGATGACAATCCTGATGATGATGACAATCCTGATGATGATGACAATCCTTTCGGTCCCCCATCGCCTCCAGGCGATGAAACCGATGCTACTTTCAGATGGGGGGGGATTGATAAGCCAAATATGCAGTGGGGGATGGACGGAACGAATAAAAAAGATGTCTTTTATGATAAATATGCACATGATAAAGGAGATTATTACTACCTTGGTAATGGTAGTGATTATGCTGATGGTGGTTTAGGTGACGATCTTTTTATGGGTGGAAATGGCAGTGATACACTGATTGGTGGTGAAGGGTTTGACCAGCTTTGGGGCGAAAACGGTAGCGATGAACTTTGGGGTGGACCTGGTAATGATAGTCTTTATGGTGGCAACGGTAATGATAAATTGGTTGGAGGTACAGGTAACGATTATCTGGATGGTGGTAATGGAATTGATAAGGCTTGGTTTGAAGGATCCAGTGATGATTATACCATTAATAATGGTTGGGCAGGAGGTGGATCTGTAACGAGTCTTATAGACGGAAGTAAAGATGATCTTAACGGCATTGAATTTCTTATTTTTTCAGACAACCCTGAGGATGAAATTTCATTTTCGGGGCCGAGTTGGTGAACTAATGTGAGGGCATTTCTCTAGGCAACGGTTTGAGAGGGGGCTCTCCTCGAAGCGAAGCAAGGTTCACTCTCACCTCTGTTTCTTTATGAGATGTGGAATAATTTAATACAAATGAAATTTAGACATAGCCAAATCTTAAAGATTGTTTTTCTCTTTCCCTGGTTATTGCTGATTGGATTGCAGCCGGTCGATGCTGCAATCTACAGTCGTAAAGATGCTTCGGGCAATGTTCATATAACCGATAGTGCGACTGTTGGAGATGGCTACAACATTCTTCTGACCACCGGTAAGCGGCCTCAAGGTTTTCAGGAGATGGTCGTTACCGGCAGTGAATTTGGTTCACTTATCCGTCGGGCGGCGAAGCAGACCGGTTTAAATCCGGCCTTGATCCGGGCCGTGATCAAGGTTGAATCCAGTTTTAATCCTCGGGCCGTATCACTTAAAGGGGCCAAAGGGTTGATGCAACTGATGCCGGTTCTGGCCTGCCATTACGGAGTCAAGGATGCCTTTGATCCGGCGGCAAATATTATGGCCGGGAGCAGCTACTTGAAAGATTTACAGGATCGTTTTGGTACGTTGGAGAAGACTCTGGCAGCCTATAATGCCGGCCCGTCCCGGGTTGAAAAGTATAACGGGCCGCCGCCATTTGCCGAGACCCAAAAATATATTTCCCAGGTAAAATGGTACTATAAGCACTACTGCAAACGTTCCGATCTGGTGAAACTTAAGGGCGAACAGGAGGCTTTCACTCAAGCTTGTTCCGCCTTTAAAAAAGGTGATTTACGCCGTTCTGCCTATCTTTTTGGCTTGGTTCTAAAAAAATATCCAGATTCATCAGAGGCCAGTTATAACCTCGCTCTGGTTGAAAATCGACGCGGAAAAATGACCATAGCTGTAAATCTTTATCGTCAGGCATTACGTTATAACCCTTATTTTACAGAAGCTTGTTACAATCTGGCTATTCTCTATGAACGTCTCAGTCGTCTGAATACAGCTTTGGCGACCTGGAAGCGTTGTCTGCAATGTGAATTATCTTCCGTAAAACAAACTCAAATCCGACTTTTTATGCAGGAGTTGCTGCAGTTACAAGAGCAAGAGTAACTTCGAGGCTGACGATGGCGCGGGAAAGACGTAAAGGGATTGTCGGTCGGGTGAAACAGCGTCTGGGCCGGGTTCTGGCCGATTATGCGATGACAGCTGATGGCGATACCTTGTTGGTTGCTCTCACACTTGGCGATAGCCGATGGTGAAAAAGTCTGGGAGAGGCGCTATACCGAGAATCAGGCGCAAGCTTTTGCCGCAGTTTGCACTAGCATTTCAGAGGCCGATTTACCATCTTTGGCCCTTCACTTAGCCAATAGTGCAGGTCTTATAAGATATGATTTTCCCACTTGTAATCAGGCCCGGGCCGGGATCGCTCTCTATGGCTCATATCCCGATGCGGGGTTGCGGGACAAGATTGATTTGCGACCGGTGATGTCGGGCGGGTCTGTATGGACTGGACGATGGTTGATGTGACCGATATTCAAGGGGCCTCTATCGGTGATGAAGTGGTAATTCTCGGAACCCAGGGAGATGAAGAGATCAGCGCCGAAGAGCTGGCCGCTACTCTGGGGACAATTTCATATGAGGTTTTTTGTGCCTGGAGTCCCCGGGTCAGGCGTCAATATCTGCGCTGTGAGCGATAGCGAGGAAGTACTCTTGGGGTTACAAAAAACGTCATTTCGGCTTTTGTTGGAATGACGTTTTTTGTGATCATTCGGTTTTTTTTGGAGAAAATATTATGAGAGTAAAGGAAAATTTGCTGGGAACTGTCTACAATCGAATTCGGGGAAGACGGAGTTCTTTGCGCATTGCGATTGTCGGGAGTCAGGCCTCGGGAAAAACCGTGTTCCTTACTTCTCTTATTGCCCATTTGCAGCATCATGATCCCCAGGCCCTGAATCTTGGAAAAGGGGTTGAGATTATTAAATGTGAAATGCTTAAAAGCTCTTCACATTTTTCCTCTTTTCCCTATGAATATAATAGGTCCACCTTGGTTCACGATAATGCATGGCCTGCGAAAACCTCGGATGTCTCCGAGATTCGACTCCAGCTTGACCTCAAACGGGGAAGGAGAAACCCGGAACAGTTTGAGCTTGAATTTCTGGATTTTCCCGGCGAACGAGCGGCCGACTTTCTTATGTTTTCACGAAATTACAGCGAATGGTCGGATATGGTTTTAGGAAGCATCCAGGCTGATCGATGCTATTCTGAGTTGGCTCGGGAATTTAATTCAGTTGTCGAGAGCAGCTGCGATGAACCTGAACTGGTTAATGCATATAAAAAGTTTCTCGGCGAAGCCATAACTCAAAGGTACAGTCGCGTAATTACTCCATCTGTCTATCTGGTTGATTGCGCAGGGAAAAGACCGGACGGCGACGGATCCCCTGAATCATGGAGCAAGGAACGATTTTGCGGACTGAGTGTTGCAGAACAGTTTGTGCCGCTTCCTGAGGAGGCGCGTCTGCAGAACCGAGACCTGGTAAAGAAATTTGAGATCCGGTACCGCAAATATCGGAATAAGATTGTTGCACCGCTGGTCAAATGGCTTGAGGATGCTGATCAAATGTTAATCCTGCTCGATATACCCCAGATCCTTATGGGTGGATTTTCGATGTATAATGATGAGCAAGCAATTGCTGAGCGTGTCCTCGAAATTTGTGACCGGGATAGAGGGTTCTGGCATCAACTTGTTCAGGTCGGAGTGCTTGGTTGGCTGCTGGTTAAACCGTCTCGTATTCGGCGGGTCGGCATAGTCGCAACAAAATCGGATATGGTTGCGACAAATAATGATATAGACAATCTGGAGAGCCTCGCAAGGCAAATGACTTACAAGAGACTGCGCGGAATTTCGGTTGATGGATGCGATTTTTTCACTTGTTCAACGGTGATGAGTACAGAACTGGTTGGCAGTCGGATCCCCCGATTGAAAGGTCGCTTGGTCTATGAAGAAAATGGAGAACGGGTCGCGGAGAAGGACTCGGTTCCGGTAGAATTTGTCCCCAGTCGAGTGCCGGAGCACTGGCCTAAGGATGGGGAGTGGTCTGGTTTCAGTTTTCCTGAAGTTTATCCTGAAATTTCAGCCCGCAGAGATACCCCTCCCCATCAGGAAGGTCTCGAACGAATTGTCAAATCTTTTCTCGGACTATGAGTTATGGAGAGGACCTATGAGTTATGATGGCAATTTCAGACCAAAGGCGATACCTAAAAGGATGAATCAACAGGGGGTGCAGAGTCAAGTAGATAAATCAAAACCCGGCGCTGCCCCAATCTTAACTGACGACCTTTCGAACCAATCTCTTCAACCGGAAGGAGCCCGAACAGGTGATAATATGATCGACAGGCCTAAAGGTTTGCCGAAATCATCACCTGTTTCCGAAAATTGTGCTGCTGCCGATTCATCATTCTCTCCGGATGAGGAAAAAGTTGATCTTAAGATTGACGATTTGCTCTATCATTCTGCAATCAATACCCATGGATTACTGCGCTCTTCATTCTGGATACTGGCACTGACCCTTATTCTGGCTTTGCTGCTTTTGTATATTTCGTCGCATGCTATCAGTATACTTCATGATGCGCTGGCCCTGCCGGTTCCCGGCCGCTGGGTTGCCATCTGCCTTTTGTCCGTTTTGGTCGGCGTAATAGGTTATGTTATGGGGCGAGCCCTTTTTTTTACTCGACGGCTTTCCCGGGGCTCGCAGTTGAGTATTGACCAGCTTGTTTCCATGAGCAATTTTACTGGACTCCGATCCTACAGAATAGCCAAGGAAGAATTTCTGCAGCCATATTTAAACGACCTCATCAGTCGTCCCCCAAAAACTTTGAATAAGTTTTTGCAGATGAACGATGCTGACAAAGTTATTGAGTCTGCGCATAGATTGCTGGATTCTAAGCGAAGGCTCGGCAGTCGTGAATGGGTAGATGAGTTTGTTGAAAAGATCCAGCTGCCGATGGCTGCACTGGCAGCTGAGCGCATTAATGGGTACGCCAAAGCAACGGCCCTGAAAACCGCCATATCACCATGGCCATTTGTAGATATGGCCTCAGTTATTTATAACGCTACTTTGATGATTACGGATCTTGCCATCATTTTCAATCGACGGTTCAGTCGGGGAAATTCAATTAGAATTCTTATGGGAATGTTTTTTGCCATATTCATTGCCGGACAGGCCCAAGAGGCGCTTGATACCATTGAAGATGAATTTGGGCAGAGATTAACTGCAGGGGGGTCGGTGGAACCTGACGCCGTAAATATAGATGATCATGTCAACACTTTTGCCGAATCAGCTTTTGAAAACTTAGGTCATGGAGCCCTGATCTTTACCAAGTTTTCCAGTAAAAAAATTGCCGAAGGGGCGACCAGCTGGCTGCTCATGAAGCGTCTTGGCCGCCGTGCGGTCAAAATGCTGAAACCAATTGCCGGAACCAAATAGGTTGTCTTAAAATAGTATAATTATTAGTGGTGGAAGATGGCGCGGGAAAGGCGTAAAGGGATTGTCGGCCGGGTGAAACAGCGTCTGGGCCGGGCTCTGGCCGATTATGCGATGACAGCTGATGGCGATACCTTGTTGGTTGCTCTCTCCGGGGGCAAGGATAGTCTTGCTCTCTTGCATATTCTGCAAACCCGGAAAAAATGGATTCCGATTACATATCAATTGCGGCCGGTTCACGTGACGTTGGGAGAGAGCGAGGATCGGCAGCGGGTTGCGCGTCTTTTTGAGCAGGTTACGGCTTTGGGTTTGCAATTGGAAGTGATTGAAACCGATATTGCCGATCGTTTAGCCCATCATGATCTGCCGGAAAGTCCATGCTTTCATTGTTCCCGCTGGAAACGTAAAGCTCTTTTCGACTATGCTGCAGAACACGCGGTCAGCAAAATAGCCTTTGGTCATCATCGTGACGACATCCTGGAAACCGCACTATTAAATCTTTTTTATGGCAGCAGTTTCAGTACTATGCGTCCTCATCAGGAGCTTTTTTCCGGGCGCTTGACAATTATCCGACCGCTGGCCTATCTTGATGAAGATGAGGTTGTCGCCTATTGTCGCCATCATGATTTGCCGACCGACTCACTGCCTTGCCGCTTCCAGAAAGCGACCGGTAAAAGAAAAGCAATGAAAGAGTTGCTGATCAATTTACAGAAAGATAACCCAAAAGTTAAAAACAGTCTTTTTCATGCCTTGCATAATGTACGCGAGGAGTATCTGTTAGGCTGAAAGAAAAGATTACGGTTTTTCTCTGGAATGGTTTATGCTAGGCTATTCTATACTCTATACTTGATAGTGTTACTAAAGAGTTTGTTGCAGGATTAATTGTTGAAGAGAGAAAATCATGGTTTTCCCCGCCCAAAATTCCAGCCAGAGTATGCGTCTACCTTCACCGCCGATGGTGTTGTCGCGTCTTTTGAAGATGCTGGCAGAAGACCGCAGTTCCGCTGACGAGTTGGCGGAAGTTATTCTCGAGGATCCGGGTTTGACGACCAGAATCCTACGCATCGCTAACTCTCCTTTTTACAATTTTAGTAACAAAATTGTAACTGTCAGCCACGCAATTGCTCTCTTAGGTTGTCAATCCATCAGGATTCTTTGTGCCAGTGAATCCTTTCTGGCGATCTTTCCGCGCCGTAAAGGAAGCTTTACCTCCCTTTTTCAAAATTATTGTCAACATTCGTTAGCTACGGCTCTGCTGGCTAAAATTCTGGCTGAGGAGATGGCCGTTGATATTGATAGTGAGAAGGTGTTTATAGCTGGTCTCCTGCATGATATCGGTAAACCTGTGCTTTGGTATAATTTTCTTGATAAAGCTCCAGTGTACCATGATTTGCGTTCTCGTGATCTTTCTGAGATGGATGCTGAACGTCTTGCTTACGGGGTTGATCATACGGAGGCCGGGGCCTGGGTAGCTGGTGAGTGGGGACTTGACAGTGAACTCGCTAAAGTTATGGCTCGTCATCATGAGAGTCGGGCCTACAATAGTGGAAACACCGCTGCTAACCTTTCTGGGTACTCCCTGGCTGAGCTTGTCGGTCTTGCCGATATTCTCTCCCGGTGTTTAGAGTTTAAAGACGGCGAGCCGACTTTTGGTGATGCGGCTGAAAGTTTTACGTTGCAAAGGCTGGCTGGTCTTGATTGGCAGAGGGTGGTTTCTATTTTTGTCGAGCAGGCACCTGTGTACGGGCTTGAGCAGGTTTCAGGACAGTCACTTGTCGATCGAAAACCTCACGCTTCAACGGATTGCAAAATAGAAGGAAAAGTTGTCGATGCCGATACCGAAGCTGATTACGAAGAGTTGTTGCAGCGTTCATTAACTCTTTTCAAGGCTTACAACTCATTTCTGGAAAATTTTAAACTTAACGATATTTTCGCCGGCATTATTGAAAATTTGAGGAATCTTTCCGGGGTTGCGGCAGCTTCCATTATGCTCTACAAATCACGGGAACAGACTCTTACAGTACGAACAGCGACAGGAGAGGACTCCTCTGAAAGGCTCGGACGCCGACTTCTTCTGGTTGCCGGTGATCTTGAGAAACTGCAACAGCAGGATGAATTGTTGCTCTCTTTCAATAATAATCAGCAACCTAAGGATAAGGTTGCTGATAACACTCTGGAACACAAGCTCGCCTTTCTTTTCTTGAGTCACGAAAAGAGTGAGCAGGGAGTTTTCCTGCCGGTCTTCAGTGAACGCCGTCTGGTTGGTGCTTTTTGTCTTAAGTTGAACGATGAAGGGGGAGAAGATAATTTGATTTTTAAAGAGCTGCTTTTTGGGCATGCGGTTCAACTTGCATTAGCGATTCGTTTTTACCATCTCTCCCATAAATTACAGGTGTTGCGTGAGAATGGTGGTTCTTCATCTTCCTCTTCGTCTCTGGTTATGGGGCATGCTCTTAAGGCACCACTTGCGACCTTGCGGGAAAATATCTATATGCTGAATCAGGAAGGCCGTAACGCCGGCTTCGCCAGATCCGGCTATCGCCATATCTATTGTCAGAAAATGGATCGGGCTTTATCCGAGATCAATGCTATAATTTCCAGATACACAACCTCGCCTAAAGAGGAGAGGGGTTTGCCAGAGAGTCTGGCTTCATAAAGTAATTGTAACTATTCAATAATTGCTTTCAAGGTTGCAAGTTCGTTGTCGCCGATTTTTTTGCCTTCATCCTTCATCCTTTATCCTTTATCACCCTCCCTTGATCATGGTTTGAAATTGGTTGAGCATACCTTTCATCTCTTCGGCTTGAGCACTGAGTTCTTCCGAGGCGGCGGCGGCCTCTTCGGAGCTGGCGGCATTTTGTTGTGTGATATTATCGATCTTTGTCAAAGAAGAGCTGATTGTTATCAAAGATTCACTCTGGGCATTTGAGTTTTCCGTTATCTCGCCAATGATGACCTGAGTCTTAGTGGCACCTTCATCGACGGCGGCAAAATCGCTGTTTGTTTTCTCCAGTACTTCCGCTCCCTGATTGACACTTTCCATAGTTTCAGCAATCATCAGCGAGGTCTCTTTCGCCGCCTCGGCGGAGCGGCCGGCCAGATTGCGTACTTCGTCGGCAACGACGGCAAATCCGGCACCCGCCTCACCGGCCCGAGCGGCCTCGACCGCCGCATTGAGGGCCAGAAGATTGGTCTGAAAAGCTATCTCGTCGATAGTTTTGATGATCTTCTGGGTCTTTTGGCTGGCATCTTTGATTTTCTCCATAGAGTCTATCATCTCATTCATTGAGCTGCGTACCGAGGTGATCATGGTTATGGTTTCGTTAACCAGTTGATCGGCTTTGACGGAATGATCTGCATTATCTCGGGCTTTTTTCTCAATTTCGCTGAAAGAGAGATTGGTCTGCTGCAGGTCGGAAGCTTGTTGCGAAGAGCCTTCCGCCAGCAATTGGCTGGTTGAGGAGACTTCACCGGCTGCACTTGAAACCTGGTCGGCTCCTTCGTTAAGGCTGCCGCTCAAGCGGTCGATGGGAGTAATGACTTGGCGGGAAATCAGAAAATAGATTAAGACAATGGCAACCAGGGCACCGGCGATGCCTACCATTATGCTTTTTTGGCGCAGGGAGGCATTGGTGCTGTAAGTGTTATCGATGTTTTTGCGCACCATGATGCCGCCTAAAACTTCTCGGCTACTACCGTGACAGTGGTGGCAGTTTTTTTCGTTAAGAATAGGTTTGGCAATGCTGATGAAGTGGTGGTTCTCAATCAACTCTTCATAGGGTTCGGAAAGAGCTCGATCACCATTGAGAAAACCGTTGATTTTTTCGGCTAGAGCGGGGTTTTGCAGGGTCTCTCCAAGAGTTTTTCCGGCAAGTTCCTTTTGGGTTGTGTAACTGATTTTCCGCTTGAAATCGAAGATAAAGATTTCGATATCGTCCATCTCCAGGCTGATGGAGTGCATCAGGTTCTTTATGGTTCTTTCATCATTGACTGCCATAGGCCCTTTGATGCCGTTGTGGATGGTCTGGGAGAGGCGGGTTGCGGCATGGCCGGCTTCATTTTTTAAGGCTCGTTGCTGGTCGATGGTATTGATCGTGATGAGCAGGCCGATAAGCAGGGTCAAAAGAGCGATCAGGCTGACGGTTATTTTAAACTGCAGGCTGCGTTTGGTGTTCATCAATGAGCCCCTCCGTGGACTAGAGGTTTGAAATCGAAAGCCGCAACTCTTTCCTGGTTATGGCAACCGGTACAGTGTTCGATGCTTATTTTTTTTATGATATCCTCAGGATCCTCACTCTCCCGATGGAGGCTGCCGGGACCGTGGCACGATTCGCAACCCAGATTACTGAGTTCGGGGGTCTCTTCCGCAGAGCTGAAACCGCCCGGTTTGCCATAGCCGGTAGTATGACACTCAAAACAACTTTTGAACTCTGCTTCCGTCAGGCCCTTCTTAAGTCCCAGAAGACTATCGAAAGAGTGGGCTTTTTTGGAAAAAGTTGTAAAATTTTCATACTCTTTTTCGTGGCATTCGGCACAGACGGCGGAGCCGATATAGATTTTCTCTGCGGCCCTTGCCGGGCTCATTATTCCGGTCAGGATAACTGCCGAAAAGAGGATGAAAGCAATGATAAATGGCGAAGGGGAAAAAAAATTGCCGAGATGGTAGCTCTTGTTCTTAAAAGAGGGCATGGATGTTCTCCTTAAAAAACTTCTTCATGCGTTCATTAGAGAGCATTGTGATATTTTTCATTATAGCATGGTTTTTTCCGTTTGTAAAACCGCTTTTAAAAATCGTGGAATAAGTGATTTTAGGAGGGGAAGAGACTTTGAAAGTATTTTAAAAATATGTTATGGTTATGCATTGATAGTGTCACCTCAACTCTGAACTGATTTATCTTGCTTGACCTTTTTCGCGCCTGCGTCGTTACGACTTGAATTACGTAGTTCTACTATGCTCATCAAGTCGTGCCTAGCAGGTACAAAAAATTACGGCGCAGTATTGCGCCATTTCATCCTTGACGTAACACTGGCAACTTCGCATTAGAGGGCGATATATGATATCCCGTTTTACCGCCATTCTGGTTATGGTAATTATTTTCTCGTTTGTTCTGTTGGGCGGAGCGTTGACTTTTTTTGAGTACGAGCGTTTTGTCCGGCAACTGGATGAATTTAAGGAGGAGGTGACTCTTGAACAGCGCCAGACGGTTCGTATGGAGGTTGAACGGACGATTGAATATCTGGAAAGTCGACGCCGGCAGGTTGAAGACGTAGCCCGTAAAAGGCTTATGGGGCGGGTCTACAGGGCCCAGAAAATCTTCGATAATCTCAAGACTGTCTATGGAGAGGCTCTGGATGATTCCGCATTGCAGCAGATGTTTTTTACGGTTTTACGGTCGCAACGTTTTATCGACAAGGGCTACTATTTTATCTCTGATTTTACCGGAATCAGTCGCCTAAATCCCAATCGGCCGGAGTTTGAAGGGGTGTCCATAGCTGGCAAAACCGATAGCCGGGGGTTGGATCTGGTGGCGGCATTTACTCGGATTGCCAAAGAGGAGGGTGAAGGGTTTCAGCGTTACTATTTCCGTAAGCCGGGCGAACCGAAAGAGAAAGATTTTCCCAAAATTGCTTTTATTAAACGTCTTGAGCCCTACAAAATGTATATTGGTACAGGGATCTACCTTGACGATCTCGAAGCTGAGATTCGGAATGATATCGGAGCCTATATTAAAGCGTATCGTTTTGGTTACAACAACAGCGGCTATATCTTTATTATCAAGATCAATGATCTTAACGGCGGGGAGCGTTTCGGAACCATGTTCGCCAATGCCAACCGTCCCGATCTGGTCGGCAAACCCCTGTCCGATAGTGTGACCGATGCCCGTGGAAAATTTTTTCGCCGTGAATTTCTTAAAGGTTTAAGGGAGAAAGGTGAATGTTATGTTGAGTATTGGTATAAGAGATTTGAGCATCCTGAACCCGAACCGAAACTGACTTTTTTCAAGCATTATACTGCGGCCGGTTTGATTGTTGCGGCCGGCAGTTATCTGCCTGAAAATGAGAAGTTGGTGGCCCAGCGACGCGGAGAGCTGATCTCCAAATTGCAACGGGATCTGTTGCCGATATTGATCACTTTGGCAATAATCTCTTTGATTATGTTATTGCTGGCGCGTTGGTGGACGAGAAAAAGCGGGCGCGAGTTTGATCGTTTTAGAAATTTTTTCAGTCGTACCGCAATTCGAGGTGAGAAGCTAAAAGAAGAAGAGTTCTCTTTTCCAGAGATGCAGGTAATGGCTCGGGATGCCAATCTGATGTTGACTGAACGTGATAAATTGGATGAAAAGTTAAAAGAGAGTGAAGAACTTTTTCGGACACTGACTGAAACTAGTCCGGCCGGAATCGTGATTCATCAAGGTGAGGCTCTGATTTATGCTAATTCGGCAGTATCAGTAATCTCTGGCTACAGTAATGAAGAGTTGATTGGTATGCCTTTCTGGCAATTGGTTCATCCGGACATGCAGGATGTGGTTAAAGAACGAGGTCAAGATCGTTGCAGTGGGGTGCCTGATGTGCCCTCAAGTTATCAGTTCAAGATTATTAATAAAGACAAAAAAGAGAGATGGTTGATTTTTTCAGCAGCTCAGATCATCTACCAAGGAAAGCCTGCATCTTTCGGTAATATTGTTGATGTTACGCAAAAAATAGTGGCTGAAGAGGCTCTGGCAGCGGAGCAGTTGAAGAGTGAAAAAGAGTTGGAAAGGATGCGTAAGATGGAGGCTGTGGGGCTGCTGGCCGGCGGCATTGCGCATGATTTTAATAATCTTTTAACGGCTATTTATGGTAATATCTCTTTGGCTCTGATACAGCTTAAGCGGACCGAACCGGATTTGGCAAAGGCCGGGAAAAATCTGGAAGCGGCGGAACGTTCATCGACCAGAGCGCGTGACCTGACCCGTCAGCTGCTGACTTTTGCTAAAGGCGGTGCGCCGGTCAAAGAGCTGGTTGATATTGAGTTGATGATCAAGGAGACGGCTGAGTTTTCCCTGAGTGGATCCAATGTTCGGCTGGAGTTTGATTTTTCGCCTGAACTTAAGTCGCTGGAGGTTGATAAAGGTCAGTTTTGTCAGGTAATCAATAATTTGGTGCTCAATGCCGATCAGGCCATGCCTGATGGCGGAAGCTTGACGATCAGGGCTGAAAATGTAGTTGCGGATGATATCGGTGATGTCGTCAGGATAACTCTTACGGATGAGGGGGTCGGGATTCCTGCCCAATATCTAGATAGAGTGTTTGATCCTTACTTTACCACCAAACAGGAGGGATCAGGCCTTGGTTTAGCAACTATTCATTCAATTATAACGCGCCATGGCGGCCAGCTCACGGTCACCTCCGAACCTGGCCAAGGCAGTTGTTTTACAATTCTTCTACCGGCTTCCGGCCGGGAGGTTGAAAAAGGAATGGAAAAGATGGAAATGGTTAGTGGTTCCGGTCGTATTCTGGTGATGGATGATGAAGAGGTTATTCGCGAGGTCTGTGTTGAATTCTTGACTGATCTGGGTTATGAAGTCGAAAGTGTGGCCGACGGCCAGGCCATGCTTGGGCATTATAAGGCAGCGTTGCAGCAGGGGACGACCTACGATTTGGTTATTATGGATCTTACCATACCTGGTGGGATGGGGGGCAAAGAGGCGATGGCCGCACTGCTTGAGATCGATCCCCGGGCAAGAGGGATTGTTTGCAGCGGGTATTCAAATGATCCGATAATGGCCGATTTTAAAGCCTACGGTTTTCAGGGCAGCTGTGCTAAACCATTTCAATTTACGGTTTTGACTCAAGTTGTAAAAGAGGTGCTTTCCTAATGGGTTATAAAACCCTGGCTGCTTGCGTGGCCGATCTTGAACGTCACAAGATGCTCAAACGAATCGATTGTGAGTTTGATCCGGCCCTTGATATTGGTGCCGTGCAGCGTCGTGTTTATCGGGCGGGCGGGCCGGCTTTGCTCTTTACTAAGGTCAAGGGTTGTTGTTTCCCGATGCTTGGCAACCTCTTTGGGACTTTGGAACGAACCCGTTTTATCTTTCGCGATGCGCTGCGGGATATTGATCTGCTTACTGATTTGAAAGTAAACCCGGCGGAGGTTCTGCGTCAGCCCGCTCGTCTGCGGTATCTTCCTGGAGCGTTAGCGCATCTTTTCCCCCGGCGGGTTTCGAGCGGGCCGATTAAGGCTCGGGAAACGCTTGTCGAACGCTTGCCGCAACTGAAATCCTGGCCCGATGATGGTGGTGCTTTTGTCACTTTGCCTCAAGTTTATTCCGAGGATTCGGAAAGGCCGGGTTGGCGATATTCTAATCTTGGTATGTATCGGGTTCAGCTTTCCGGTGGAGAATATCAGCCCAATTGTGAAGTTGGTCTCCACTATCAACTTCATCGCGGGATCGGGCTCCATCATGCCGCAGCCCGTAAAAATGGTTCTCAATTAAAAGTAAATATTATCGTCGGCGGCCCGCCGTCTTTGGCGGTGGCCGCGGTTATGCCGCTACCCGATGGGATGCCGGAACTCTCTTTTGCTGGTCTGTTAGGCGGCCGGCGTTTGACTTTACTACAACCTGAAGGTTGTCTGCCGATTCCGGCGGAGGCCGATTTTTGTATCTGTGGCACGATCATCGATGAAAAATTGTTACCCGAAGGGCCTTTCGGTGATCATCTTGGCTACTATAGTCTGGCTCACGATTTTCCGGTGGTCAAAGTCGAAAAGGTTTATCATCGTCCCGGAGCGATCTGGCCCTTTACTTCGGTCGGCCGGCCGCCTCAGGAAGATACGGTTTTTGGTAAATTCATTCACGAGCTTACCGGCAGCCTGATTCCCTCGGTGCTGCCGGGGGTTGCCGGAGTTCATGCGGTTGATGCCGCCGGGGTTCATCCTTTGCTTTTAGCCCTGGGTAGTGAGCGTTATCTTCCCTATGAAGAACGTCGCGAGCCCCGGGAGCTTTTGACTCAGGCTAATGCGATTTTAGGGCAGGGTCAACTTTCTCTGGCCAAGTATCTGCTGATAGCTGCGCAAGAGGACAATTCCGAGCTCGATCTTAATGATCTGCCGGCTTTTTTACGGCATTTATTGGAACGGGTCGACTGGCGTCGGGATCTGCATTTTCAGACTAGAACTACGATTGATACACTTGACTATTCAGGAACCGGGCTCAATCGGGGGTCGAAGGTGGTGATTGCGGCAGTTGGTGACAAGCGGCGGGATCTGCTTGAAAAGTGGCCTTCGGAATGGAGTCTGGCGGATGGTTTTTCCGAACCCCGCCTGATTTTGCCTGGTATCGCCGTGATTAAGGGGCCTCGTTGTCGAGAGGAGAGCCGAAGCTTGACGCGGGCGGCAATTGAGTCTTTATTGCGAAAATTGGGGCAAAATCGTCAGGAAGCGGGCTTGCCGTTGTTGGTGGTCGTTGATGACAGTGAATTTGCGGCCCGTACGCTGAATAATTTTCTTTGGGTTACATTTACCCGTTCTGATCCGGCCTCGGATATCTATGGCGTCAGGGCTCGGATTGTTGATAAACATTGGGGTTGTAGTGGATCGTTGTTGATCGATGCCCGCCATAAAGAGCATCATGCTCCTTTGTTGATCGAAGATGCCAAAAGTCGCGACCGGGTTGAGGCTTTAGCGGTAAAAGGCGGCCCTTTAGAGGGTTTGATATAGGTTTTATGGCGGAACTATTTTCTCTCTCTCAGGAAAAAGAGGTGTTTAGTGCATGTCGGGTTCTTTTTGGTGCCCAAGTGACACTGAATCCTGATTTTCTGGCCTATCTTCAGCTTGATGGTGTCCGGGCCGCCTATCGTATGCAGGCCAAGATAACCCATCCGGATCGTTTTCCGGGAGCGAACCTGTTTTTTCTGCAGCGTCAGGCGGAACTTTTTCACCGGGTAACGGCTGCCTACGACATCCTGAATAATTTTTTGCGGGTCAGGGAACGGGGTTTGTGGTCTCCTAAAAGAGCCGGGGTGATTGTGCCTGGTCGTCGATCTGCAACCAGCAAAGATGTTGACGCAAGGGTGGAGCGGAGACGGGTGCGGAGAGATTCTCGATCTTTTTCCGGAAACATCTATACGAGTTCTACCGGACTTAAACTGCCTCAGCGGACTCTGCCTTTTGGTCTCTACCTCAATTATCGAGGTTTGATATCCCATGCCGATCTGGCTCGGGCTCTGGTCTGGCAGCGGCGCCAGCGGCCGCGTATGGGAGACCTTTCCCAGAGTTGGGGGAGGCTTAATGAAGCTGAAGTGAAGGTTATTCTGCAAACCCGGCGCCAAGGGCTTACCCGTTTTGGTGAAAAGGCTGTAGACTTGGGTTTTTTAAACCAGTTTCAAGTTAATACGATGATCCATTTTCAGCGCTCAAAACAGCGGCCACTGGGGGAGTTTTTTGTTGAAGAGGGTAAGCTCTCTCACTCTTTGATTGAACAACTGGTCTCAGAGCTGCATGATCACAATGAACAGGTTGTTTTGGATACCCCCTTCCTGCGCCGTTTCCTGGGAATTTTCTTTTAATCACCCGCGTCCCGCACTGCCCAAGACACTCTCATTCTTGTCGATAATCATTTTCATTAACTCATCCCGAGCTGGCCCTAGGTATTTGCGAGGGTCGAACTCCTGTGGCTGTTCGGCGAAAATTTTGCGAATCATCGCGGTCATCACCAAGCGGCCGTCTGAATCGATGTTGATTTTGCAGACGGCGGATTTGGCAGCTTGCCTGAGCTGTTCGGCGGGAATTCCGACTGCGGCCTCAAGTTTGCCACCGTGTTGGTTGATGGTGTCGACATATTTGGGCAGGACTGAACTGGAACCGTGCAGGACAATGGCAAAACCGGGGATCCTACGTTCAATCTCTTCCAGAATATCGAAACGCAGTGGCGGTGGCACCAGAACCCCTTGCTCATTGCGGCTGCATTGAGAGGGTTTAAATTTGTAGGCTCCGTGCGAGGTGCCGATTGAGATAGCGAGAGAGTCGACTCCGGTTCGGCGAACAAAATCTTCGACCTGATCAGGGTCGGTATAGATCGATTTGGCGGCGACTACATCATCTTCAATTCCGGCCAGTACGCCAAGTTCTCCCTCAACTGAAACTTCGAAACGATGGGCGTATTCTACGACTTTGGTAGTTAGGGCGACATTCTCTTCATAGGAGAGGTGAGAGCCGTCGATCATCACTGAAGAGAAACCGCTTTCAATACATGAAATACAGAGTTCGAGTGAATCTCCATGGTCGAGATGGAGGGCGATCGGATTACTGTGGCCAGCTTTACGGGCCATGGCAACAGCCCCCTCTGCGAGATAGCGGAGCAGGGTTTGATCGGCATATTTCCTGGCTCCACTTGAGACCTGAATGATAACCGGCGAGTTGGATTGTCCGCACCCGTTGATAATGGCCTGGAGTTGCTCCATGTTGTTGAAATTGTAAGCCGGTACAGCATAACCGCCGGTAAAAGCTTTCTCAAACATCTCTTTGGTATTGACAAATCCCAGTTTTTGATAATCTACGGACATTGTTTTATACTCCTTAATCTTCTATTTTTTCGAGGGATTTATTAGTTAGTGCGCGACCGAAAACCGCCAATTTCCCCGATTGCTGCGTTAGGCTCAAATTTTAATCCTCAGAATACTTAGTGTATGCTTGCGGTTAAAATGTTCGCCTGCCTTGCACTCAAGCAAATTGTCAGGTTTTCGGTCAGGCACTAGTTAACGCAGCAACTCTCGCGCCTGTTCTCGAACCTTGTGTTGGTCAGCTCGCAGGTTATCGATAATTGCTGTAAAAAATGTCGGGTTTTTTTCTTTTTTAGGTTTTTCAAAGTTCCGGATTGAGGTGGCAATCGAGATCAACAGGGCTCCGCTTAAAAGTAGCAGGGCAATTCCCGTCAAGTGATGGTTGTACTTGGTTGATTTGCCGGGGCGGTAGTCGGCAGACCCTGAAGTTCTAGGGGTGATAATACCACGATCGAGAAAGTCCAGAACGATGCGGCAGGTGTGAAATTGACCAATTATGCTGATGTTGAGAACCTCAGCCAGGGAACGCTTGCCGTCAAGAAGTTTGTAGATCCTGAACTCATCCTGGTCGAACTGTTTTTCCAGGCCTTCCTGGAATAGTGAAATATCCTCGGTTGAAGATTCATCTTTATCTAAAGACAAGGTTGTTTCGTAGACTCTCTCCAGGGGCTGTAGTCGTTTTTTCATGACCGCCATCTCATCGATCTGGCGCATCGCCTCCAGAATGATGAAATTGGTATCCTGGGGTGGAAAAAAGGCGTGGCTTTTGACCTCACTGGTGGGAATGAATTTATATCGGCCTTTGACCCATTGGAGGGTGATGATGAATGATTCTATCAGACGCCGCAGGTTTAGTTTCTCAAGCTCTTCCCGGCTGATGATACCATCTTTTACAAGGGCTCTTTCCAGGCCGTGGGTGGAGCTGGAGGCATGTTTTTCCAGGAAAGAGAGAAAATGTTGTTCGTTAAGGTGGCCGCCCTTGACCAGAATGCTTTCCAGGTCAAGGGAGTGGCCGGGAAAGTGGCAATTAAAATCAACCAGGCTGCCTTCCTTGAATGACCATGAACAGTTGCCGTCATCTCCATCAACACTTAGGGTGCCACATTTTACTTGCTGGGTGATGAGCTGCATAACATCCGTTAGCTCAAAATTTTCGAGGTCGGCATTTAAGCCTTTGGCAACTGAGGAAGGGCTCATGGGTTGCTCCTTGGGGTGTTCCGGCGTTGGCGTCGGTAGATAGATAAAGCCAGAACGGCAAGGTTGATGCACCAGATAGCGAGTGGGAGAACAAGTGTCAGCCACGAGGTTGAGGGGATGAATGGATCCATAATTCCGGTTCGACAGATGAGGAGATTGTAGAGCCAGAGCAGTGTCGGGATCAATAAACTGAAGGCGATAAAAAGATTGTCGGTGATGAACGGGTAAAAACCGGGTAAGAGGGCACCGCCTGCGGTTAGTATCAGGGTTTTCGACCGATCTCTTGGTCGGCCTGATTTGGTTGTTGCATTTTTCAGTAAAGAGGATGCCTCCAAGCGGTTGCTGATGCGACAGGAAGGGCAGTTCTTCTCTTTCTGTTTCTGATCCGGATGGAAAAGCCGACCGCAGAGAGAGCAGACTCTTCGATTTGCCGGGGTTATTTTGGCCAGATAGCTAAGACCTCCCAGAGACAGTATGGTTAAGGCGAAATAGAGAGCACTGCCGGCTCCGGGAAAGAGGATGTAGCGAAGAAACTCCGGCAGAAAAGTGCCTTTGTCTGGTTGATCATCGGCATAGTGGCGGTAAAAGTTTTTGGGCAGAGCCATGAAGATTAATTTGCTGTTGCCCTGTATGGTGAGTTCGTTGTTGTTCGTTAGATATTGGTTTAGGGTTGGATCGAGTTTTAAAGCTTGTTCTAAAGCTTGTGAACTCTTTTCAAGATTAAAAGATTGGCGGATATAGGTTTGGCTGAGATTGTAATAGGGAATCCCTGAGCTTTTCTCAAGTTTGCCGGCTTTCAGATAGAGTTCTTCGGTTTTCTCAGGTCTGTTTTGCAGAAGATAGAGGTTGGCGAGGTTGTTGTAAACGGCGCCCAGTTCAATTTTATCAGCAATTATTTTTGTCAGAAACATTCCGGCCTCGGCATACTCTTTTCGGAGACGGGCCGACTCGGATTGAGAAAAAAGCTGTAACACCTGTTGACTCTGGTTGGTTGCCGGTTGTCTGAGATTGGTTTTGTCGGTTTCATCGTAAAGACCGGATGTGGTGTGTCGGGCCGCTTTGAAAAAAGATGAATCGAGGGCCAGTAGTGAGGTCATACCTTTTTCGTAGGCCAGAGGGACGATGAGTAGAGTTGAGATGAGCAGAATTAAAGTGATTATATCCCGTTTGGTCGCTACCAGGGAGATTCCGCAGGCCAGCAGAAGCAGACCGGGTAGCGGGGTCGGGACGAGAATTATCATAACGGCGGTGGCCGCCGTGACCGCTAACAGCGTGAAAACCCCCTGGCGATTTAATTTGATCCGCCCCATTTCACAAAAAGCCCGGTAGTATTTAACTGTCATTAAAAGGGTGATCAGAAGAAGTAAGGCTATAGGGGTAAAGGCTACAGCAAACCAAAAAAATGTTGAAGCGTAATAATTTTCTTGAGGGTTAGTCTGAAATTTTTTGCCGGCTCGAATCAGACTCAAGAGCGATTTTAGGTAGTGTTGTTGTTGGAAAAGGAGTTTGCAAAGGGCGGTTTCGGGAAAAGAGTAGTCCGGGGAGATCGTGATTGCGGTGGTTGTTAAAAGGGTTTTTACATCATTTTTCAAGTCCGGCTCGAAGGCCATTTCAAGTAGAGCCAGTGAGTATATTGTAGCATTGTTGATGTTGCTTTGTCGCTGTTGTTGGATGAAATGGTTGAGTACCGGTTCTAATTGCTGAACCGAAGTTTTATGGGGATGGATGATCTCTTGCCAAGCACTTGTCAAGCCATCGTTTCCCAGGCTGGTTGTCGGCCAGAGCATAATCATAAACAGCAGGGCCTGAAAAATCCGGGTCTTTATTTTTGCAGACTGAAGTTTTTTTTTCGGCTCTTTCTGCATTCTCGGGCAGCACTCCTAGTGAAAATCGTTGATGCTGAAAGTAATATCGACACTGAGCAGGTTGTGTTGGTCGGCGTCGGTTGATAAACGCAAGGGTAACGTAATCGTGTATGGATCGATGAGCCTGGCTTTGCCGACCTGAGCGATTTCAGGCTTGAAGGCTTTGTTTGTTATCCGGTTCGTCTCGATTGTTGGTTGATCGGGTTGGGAAAGGGTAAACGGGGTACTCTCCTTGTTGGTGATGGCGCCGTTTTCGATCCCCGGCGGAGTTGTCTTTAAAGGTGCTTTTTGGGGTTGAGGAGATTTGAGAGTGGTGGCTGCTTCAGTTAAATCGATCTTTGGGGTGGGCGCCGTAGCTTTGCTTTTCACCGCCGAACCGGTTGATGAAATGTTTGGTTTTGGTTTGCTCGATACCGCTTGCTCGGTTCGCATACTTTTGCGTTTTAAGTCTTGTAATACCTGTTTGCAGCAGGCCGTCAAGGTTTGCAGCACGCCGCCTCCCGTCACTGCGGAAGCGGCAAAACTGGAAACCTGGTGGTGGTTGAGAAGCTTGTCGAGCTCCTCAATGGTCATGACATTGTCCAGATCTCGCTTGTTATATTGCAAGACCAAGGGGATCTGGTTGACATCACGATTGTAGTATTTAAGATTCTCTACCAGGTTGTTTAAGCTCTCCAGGTTCTCGTGCTCCATGGAAACCTGGGAATCAGCAACAAAAATGACACCATCAACCCCGGTTAAGACCGCTTTACGGGTAGAGTTGTAGTAAACCTGTCCGGGAACCGTGTAGATCTGAAAGCGGGTTTTAAAACCACCCACATTCTCCAGCTCAATCGGGAGAAAATCAAAAAAGAGGGTGCGGTCGGCATCGGTTGCTAAAGAGACCAGTTCACCTCTCTGTCGCGGGTTCAGTTTTTGGTGAATAAACTGAACATTGGTGGTCTTGCCACACAGCGCCGGGCCGTAATAAACAATCTTGGCGCTGATCTCTCTCTTTTTATAGTTGAATATCGCCATTGTTATTTTTTACTCACTAAGGTTTTTCGGTGGAATTTTCCAGAGCATCTATTTCTTGCGCTAGTTCAACGTTTTCCGGGTCGAGCGCATAGGCTTCACGGAAAGCTTCAAGGGCTTGAGGGTAATGTCCCATCTCTTTTAAAATTAGACCGAGTTGTAATTTAAAGGTTACAAATTCTTGTCGAGTCAGTCCTTTTTCCAGCAAACCCTGTTGAATCTGTGACAGGGCAGTTGAAGCTGCCCCCTGGTTTAAAAAAATGCGGCTGCGTAAAAGCAGGGCCGGGAGACGGAAATTGGTCGATTTTAGAGCTTCTTCACTCTCAAGCAAAGCTTGTTCCGGCATTTTTAATTCGCTGTAAGCCAGAGCCAGATTGTAATGAAATTTATCGGTATCGGCATCATTTTTTTCTTCACCAATAGTTGATTTCAGGGCTTGAAAAATCTCCTCTACACCGTGTTCTTGGGGGTTTTCTTCAGTATTGTTAGAATTGTCAAGATCGTCTTCGGCTACGGAGAAATCTTCAATTTCCTCGATTTCATCCCCCAGTTCGGTTCCTAAATCGAAGAAAAAATTAGCATCATCACTATCCTCCAGAGGTTGAGAGGGTGTAGGTGAGGGTTTTGTGTGGGTAACAATTATGTCGGAATAGATGCTCTTGGCGTTTTCTTGATGATCCGGAAAGAGCTCTTTCAATAATAGCCGGTAGGGTTCTTTATCCGGGGCTATTTCAATGATAGTTTCAAGAGTCTGCAAAGCTTTGTCGTTAAGGGCATTTTCATGGTAGTAATCAAACGCCTTGCGAAAATAAGAGGTTGCATCAGCAAAAAATTTCTTTTGTCGGTAAATGCGACCCAATTCAAGATTAGCTTCAAGGTGTAGGGGGTCTTCGTTGAGGATTTTTTTAAAGGTGGCAACAGCTAAGGGTGTAAAATCATGTTCCAGGTAGAGATTGGCACTTTTACAATACTCGTCCAGAGCCTTTTCTCGTTCGCCGCGAGCCAGATAGGCGTCGGCCAGCTTCAAACGCAGACGAAAATTGTTAGGGGCCTGTTTGAGTTGTTCCTCAAATGAGTCGATAACCTCATCGGAAATTTCGACCGCCGTATCCTTCTGACGAGTGAGGGCTTTTTTTAGCCTGGAGAAAAAACTTGGTTTTTTAATCAATTTTAATAACGCTATTCTTGTTGTCGTAAAATCGTGAATTTCGGGATAAACTAAAACCCCTTTATGCTACCATAAAAAACTAATCATTTGAAGGACTTAATATAAATTTTGACATTTGTCAATTGTTTTGCTAAGGGTTCGCAGAACAGTCAAGTTATAAAGTTGGCTGTTTGTCATTTTTATCGTCTTAATTTGATCGAAGTTTTTAGCTGATTATATAGCTGTTTATGACAATAGATATACTGAAAGCACCGGCTTTGCAATTAGGTGACCAATTGGGCCTTTTTGCCCCCGCCAGTCCCGTGCGCTTGGAATACGTTCGTAAAGGTCAAGAGTATCTCGCTCTATCCGGTTTTCAGAGCCGGGAAGGGAGTTCTCTTTTAAGCCGTTCCTATCACGTCGCCGGCGACCCGCGAACTCGTATCGCCGATTTTGAGGAACTTTTGCTAGATCCGGGTGTAAAGGGACTGGTTGCGGCTCGGGGAGGTTATGGAACCTTACCGTTTTTGCCGCTCCTGGACTTTGCCCTGATTGCTCAACATCCCAAAATAATTCTCGGATTTAGTGACCTCACCGCTCTCCAGTTGGGGCTTTGGCAAAGGCTTAAGCTGGTGACTTTCTCCGGGCCTATGTTGGCGGTCGAGATGGCACGTCCCGGCATGGTTAACAGTGCTTTGTTGTGGGCCCTTTTGACCGGTGCGAAAGAGGCTGAAATTAAGCCTTTACTGTCAGCCTATTTAGCCTCGGAAAAACTCGAGTGTTTGCGCACTCAAATATTTTCCGGCCGTCTCTTAGGTGGTACACTGACGTTGTTGGCAAGCCTGGCAGGTACATCTTATTTGCCGGATTTTGCCGGAAAAATTATTATTATTGAGGATCGTGGAGAGCCTCTTTACCGGATTGACCGGGCTTTAACGCAACTCCGTCTGGCTGGGGTCTTCGAGTCCCCGGCGGCAGTTGTTTGTGGTGATTTCAGCCTGCCGAATAAGGTCGAAGAGCCACTCTTGCCGGTTTTATTAAAAGAATTTTTTGCTGCTGATGAGTTTCCTGTATTGATAAATTTTCCCTACGGGCACTGCCCGCAAAGCTTTATATTTCCGCAAGGGGTTTTGATGGAGTTTAATTGTCGGGCCAAAACGATAGCCCTTCTCGAGAGTGCGGTGATAAAAAATGGCGGTTGATTATGAGGTGATCTGTCGTCAAGGCGATCTTGGCTCTTTGCTTGCAGCCGCCTTTCTTGCAAAAGATAAATGTCGTATTCTATTGTTGCCGCCCTTGTCCGGGAAAGCCCCGGAACCGAATTTTCTGATTCCTGTAGTTCGCGGTTATCCGGCCCAGTTGCTGGCGAGCGTCATTGAACTGGAAAGTCCTCCAAGCGATTTTTTTTCCTGGCAGAGCGAATCCGGGATTTGCTCATGGCCTGGTTCAGCTCAAACTCATGCACCGGAAAAACGGCTTGAGTTGGAACAGATGTGGCGTCAGATTGACCTTTGCATGTTGCAGGGGTTGGAAATGCCGACTTCGTCTCCTGGCGGAATTTGGCGCATGCTTGTATTGCTGGTGCGTAATGAGCTTTTGCGCGAATCTCGACATCGTACTTTGGCAAGCCGGCTTGATAGTGCCGATATTCCGATTAAAGAACAGTCGCTATGGCGTTCGTTGATACCTTTGATCTCTTTAAGTCGTTTTGCTGATCCGCCGCTGTTGTCTTTTGCCTTTGGTTTGCAGACCCTTTTGGCTCCGGATGTCTGGGTTGGGATTGGTGAACTTAAAACGAAGCTCCTCGATTACTTGTTATCTCAAGGGGCGCATCAGGTAGATGATGAATGGTCGCCGGTCTTTGATGGCAAGTGGTTTATCGGGGTTGGCAATGATGGGAAGGTGATCCGTCGGTCAACCGTGTTTCTGGCTGATTCCGATCCTCAATCTTTGCAAAAAGAGGTTCCTTCGGGGCTCCAGCGGCGGAATTTCAAACGTCAGTTTCAACTCGATGATCCAGGTTATATTCAGGTTCCAATCGAACCTGAGACCGTTTCGAGTCAGGCTCAACCGTCAACCGAGCGGGCTTTATATCACTTGGATTGCCGGGGAGCTGATGACTTTTTGGGCTCTACTTTTTTCGGGCCTGGGGGTGAAAACGATCAAAGTTCAATTGGGCATCGTTGGCAGGTCGTGGGTGAAGATAAAGATCAAAAATCGGGTCGTGCCTGGGGCTGGCAGCCCCGGCTACCGGCGATGATGGGTGGTAGTTTTCTCCCTTTGACCGGCAGTTTATGCCGTTTTTATCAGATCGGTTGGCATAACCTGCCGGGTTTTGGTTTGGGTGGTTTGATCTACAGTGCACGACAAACGGCGACAGCAGTTCTTCGTAATGAATTAAAGAAGGTATAAGGAGAAAATACGTTGTTAAATTCACTTGATGTAATAATTATAGTTGTTATTATGGCCGGAGCATATCTGGGTTATTCTCGGGGGGTGCTGGCTGAAATAATAGCCCTGATCGGGGTGGTTCTGGGTATCTCGCTGGCCTCCCATTTCTACCTGCAGGCAACCGAGGTTTTGCTGCCGACTTTACGAAATGAAAAAATTACTTCATTTATTGCTTTTTTAATCCTTTATGGGGCTGGAGTGTTAGCCTTTTTTCTGGTTCATCTGGTGGTGAAATCGAATATGGCGGGCGCTGCTTTAGGTCCTGTAAGTCGTATTGTTGGTGCAATTATCGGGGCATTGAAAAGTACGCTATTTGTTGTGATGGTAATTTTTCTGGTGATCTTTTTCTGGGGGGCGGAAAATTCTTTTACTTCCGGAACTATGCTTCTGCCCCGGGTTTTGCCCCGTTGTCAAGTCGTGGTAAATTTGCTCCCCGACGCTATGCAGGTATCTCTGGATGAATATTTGGCTGACCTCTCGGTAGCAGATGAAAATGGAGAAGATTAGGTGAAAATTGTGAAAATTGGTTGGTTGACGACCGTTTTTTTATTCCTTGTTCTGGGCAGTAATCCAGCTCTTTTGCCAGCGGCCTCCGTGGTTAAAACGACGGTTGGTCAAGCCGTGTTGGATGGTGGATCTGAAAAAGCTCGGGCTGAAGCGGTTTTTGATGCCTTGGGAGAGGCCTTGAGTCGTTATCTTTACGATGATATGGCCGCCAGTTATGAGTTTGAGCAACAGATCAACGAAAAAATTATCAAGCGGCGAAAATTCTATGTCAAGAGTTATGAAATCCAGAGTGAACGTACTTTAGGTGACCTCTATCAAGTTGAGTTACGGGTTGAATTGCAAGTTGATCTTCTAGAGCAAGAGCTCAGGAAAATTGAGCGGCGGGAAAG
>JAYEGS010000020.1:0-6340 GCA_034659215.1 Pseudomonadota bacterium
TCACGTGCACCCTCGCGGCTGCCCGCACATGACTCGGGGTCATAATGGAGCGGTTTCTCCTTTTATGTGGGGCTCTTTCATCCCCTACTCTATGCCGGTTTATCCCGGCGTTTTCACTCTGACCCCAGTTAAAGGTAATTGTTGCACTAAAACAATATTTTGTGGTAGCTAATATCTTTTAATTTCAACCCCAACTCTAAGGAGAAAAAAATGAAAAGATCGGGCAAAATTTCTGTTATCACAATTATCGTCCTTATGCTTACTCTGCCAGGTCTACTTATGGCCGGTGAAACTCTGGATTCCGTCAAGAAAAAAGGATTTGTCACGGTTGGAGTCAACGGCAGTCTCTTTGGTTTTGGTCAGCCGGATGAAAAAGGGGCCTGGAAAGGTTTGGATGTGGATACCGGGCGGGCTATAGCTACGGCAGTTTTTGGTGATGCCGGCAAGGTTAAATTTATTCCCCTGACCGCAGTTCAACGTTTTACCGCCCTGCAATCGGGTGAAATTGATGTTTTATGCCGAAATGCCACCAGAACCTTGAGTCGTGACACGGCTATGGGACTGGATTTTGCGACGGTCAACTATTATGACGGTCAGGGTTTCATGGTTTCTAAAAAACTGGGTATCAAAAGTGCCAAAGAACTTGATGGTGCCACCATCTGCGTTCTGCCGGGCACCACAACCGAACAAAATGCCGCAGACTTTTTCCGCTCGCATGGTTTAAAATGGAAACCGGTAGTCATTGAGCAGACTTCTGAGCTGGCCAAAGCTTTTTTCGCCGGTCGCTGCGACTGTTTAACTTCAGATGCATCCCAGTTAGCCGGTACCCGGGCCGTATCCCCCAATCCTGATGATTATATGATTCTTCCCGATATTATCTCAAAAGAGCCGCTGGCTCCGGCAGTTCGCCATGGTGATAATCAGTGGCGGGATATCGTTGACTTTGCCGTGCTGGCTATGATTAATGCTGAAGAACTGGAAATTACTTCCCAAAATGTGGACACCATGCTGAAAAGCAAAAACCCGAAAATCCAGCGTTTTCTCGGAGTAACCGAAGGCAATGGGAAATCCTTGGGATTGGACGAAAAATTCGCCTACAATATCATCAAACAGGTTGGTAATTATGGTGAAGTTTTTGAACGGAACGTCGGCGTAAAAACGCCTCTGGGCATTGAGCGTGGTTTAAATGCCTTGTGGACAGACGGCGGTTTGATGTATTCACCACCGTTCAAATAGGGGTTTGCGCAATTCATATTAAAGTTAAGTTGATGCGGATAGCGGCGAACTTTGCTGTCGCCCTCTTGAATGGGGTCATTTCTTGACCATTGGCGGCTGTAAGGCTCGCGTGAAACCAAAGTTTTAACCCGCCACTTGTCAAGATGTGACCCCATTAATGGAAGCGAAGCAAAACAACAAACTACCCTCTTCAACTTAACTGACAACGACAAACTATGCACCCAAAAAAATTGCCCTCGTCATTCAATACTTCTTTCTGGCAAGATCCTGATAAGCGCTCAATAATCTATCAAGTTTTCGCTTTGGGAACTGTGCTCTTGGTGGGTTATTATCTCTTTTCCAATGTCCAGGCAAATCTGGAGCGTCAAAGTATCGCTACCGGTTTCGGTTTCTTAAGCAAAGAAGCGTCTTTTGAAATCGGCGAGTCGATGATCCACTATTCGGCTGCGGACACTTATACCAAGGCTCTATTCGTTGGAATTTTAAACACCCTTAAAGTTTCCTTTATCGGTATTATTTTGACGGTTTTTTTAGGCACGATTATCGGCATCGCCCGGCTTTCCAGCAACTGGCTGATTGCCAAGGCCGCCGCATTCTATATAGAAGTTCTTCAGGATATTCCGATCCTCCTCCAACTTTTTTTATGGTACGCTATCTTCTACCAATTTTTCCCCTCTCCTCGCCAGGCTCTCAATCCGGTTGACGGGGTCTTTATCTGTAACCGGGGGCTGGTTTTTGCAATTCCGAAGTCTCATCCAGCCCACAGCTACATGCTGATCGCTTTTTTGATCACCGGGATCGGAATATTTTTTCTGCGGCGTTGGGCCGGAAAACGTCAAGCAGAAACCGGTAAAATTTTCCCTCTGTTCAGCGTTTCTTTGCTTTTAATTGTAATATTTCCTCTACTTGCCTGGTTCGCAGGCGGGGCTCCAACCGCGATGAACACACCTGTATTGAGGGGGTTTAATTTCACCGGAGGTTTAAACGTCTCGCCCGAATTCACGGCCCTGCTCATGGGCTTAGTCCTTTATACGGCCGCTTTTGTTGCCGAGATTGTGCGGGCCGGAATTCAGTCGGTAAGTCATGGTCAAACTGAAGCAGCTATGTCCATAGGACTGAAACAAGGGAAAATTCTTAATCTGGTCATTCTCCCCCAAGCCTTAAGGGTAATTATTCCACCCCTGACCAGCCAGCTGCTGAACCTGACCAAAAACAGTTCCCTGGCCGTGGCCATCGGTTTCCCCGATTTTGTCGCGGTGACCAACACCACGATCAATCAGACCGGACAGGCGATTGAGGGTATCGCCATGATCATGGCCGTCTACCTTATCATCAGTCTCAGTACCTCGGTATTCATGAACTGGTATAATCAGAAATCCCGACTGGTAGAGAGGTAAAAAGAAAAAATGGCGGTCATTATACATACAAAAGAACATGGGAACCTCAAACCGCCAGCCTCTACTACCGGTGTTATTGGTTGGATAAGAGCCAATCTCTGTAATACTTGGTATAATTCACTACTTAGCCTGTTAATCATCTACCTCCTCTGGCAGGTAATCCCCCCCTTTGCCGACTGGGCTTTGATTAACGCCAACTGGATCTCCAGTGGGGCTGAATGTCACAAATCGGGAGGCGCCTGCTGGTCCATCATTCATGCTAATATCCGTTTTATCCTTTTTGGTTTCTACCCCCCACCCGAACAGTGGCGGCCGTTAGCAGCCATGATCATCCTTTTTTCTTTGCTCATAGCCTCCAGAAACCGAAATTGGTGGTCAAGAAATCTACTTTTTGTCTGGCTTGCGGGACTCATTATTATGGGACTGCTGATGATGGGAGGTCTTTTCGGACTGACTTCGATTGAGAGTGACCAATGGGGCGGCCTGCCCCTGACACTTATGCTTTCAGTTTTCGGCCTCGCTGCAGCGTATCCTCTAGGAGTAGGCTTAGCTTTAGGGCGGCAATCGCGCCTGCCGGTTATAAAAAGCCTGACGGTTATCTACATCGAGATGATTCGCGGCGTCCCCTTGATCAGCCTGCTTTTTATGTCGGCAATTATTTTCCCTCTTTTCCTGCCGGAAGGAATTACCATCAACAAGATTTTGCGCGCTCAAGTGGCCATTATCTTGTTTACAGCTGCCTATGTCGCCGAAGTGGTTCGCGGTGGACTCCAGGCCATGCCCAGAGGTCAATACGAGGCAGCCGATTCCTTAGGCTTGAACTATTTTCAAACGATGCGCCTGATCATCCTGCCCCAAGCTCTGAAAATAGTCATCCCCCCCACAGTCAGCGTCCTGATTTCAGCCTTCAAGGACACTTCTCTGGTCGTTATTATTGCCCTCTATGACATTTTGAAAACGACCCAGTCCACCCTCTCCAACCCCCAATGGATGGGTTTCTCCACTGAAGCCTATCTCTTTGTGGCTATGATCTATTTCATCTGCTGCTACTTTATGTCGACCTGGAGCCGACGCCTGGAAGTTGAATTACACACTGGCAGGTAAGAGTTATGACAAAGGAAAAACTATGAACGAAAGTCCAAAAACAGAAGATATTGAAGCAAAACCAGACAACGCGATCATCAAGATTATCGACCTGCACAAATGGTTTGGTGACTTTCATGTCTTGAAAGATATTAATCTTGAGGTGAAACCGCAGGAACGTATTGTCGTTTGCGGGCCATCGGGATCAGGCAAGTCAACCATGATACGCTGCATCAACCGCCTGGAAGAACACCAACGCGGCCAAATTTTTGTTGACGGGGTTGAACTAAGTAATAATCTGAAAAATATTGAAAAGATCCGGGAAGAAGTGGGAATGGTATTTCAGCATTTCAACCTCTTTCCCCACCTGACTATCCTGGAGAATTTGACCTTAGGCCCCATCTGGGTCAAGAAAGTTCCTCGCCGCGAAGCTGATGAACTAGCCATGTACTATCTCGAAAAAGTACAAATTGCGGAGCAGGCAAAAAAATTCCCCGGTCAGCTTTCCGGTGGCCAACAGCAGCGGGTGGCTATCGCCAGAAGCCTTTGCATGAAACCCAAAGTCATGCTCTTTGATGAACCGACATCAGCTCTGGATCCGGAGATGGTTAAAGAGGTCTTAGACGTTATGATCAGCCTGGCCCACGAAGGCATGACCATGATCGTGGTCACCCATGAGATGGGATTTGCCAAAAGTGTGGCGCACCGAGTCATGTTTATGGACGAAGGCAGAATTGTTGAAACCAATACCCCGGATAATTTTTTCGACCATCCCGAACACGAACGAACTCAACTCTTTCTTAGTCAGATCCTCCACTAATGCGGGAATTACTCCCACAACTCATAAGTAACTGTAATGCCCGCAAATAAGTACTCTTATCAGAACATTTTCTTGTTAAAAAACAAGAAAACAACCTGTAAGGCACTAATGGAAAATCCCCCCGCGTCCCTTACAACCTCTTACATAAAGCTCATCCTGACCGCTTTTCTTTGGGGCGGCACCTTTATCGCCGGCAAAATCGTGGTTCGCGATGTCGGCCCCGCCTCAGCCGCCTTTTTACGTTTTGCTCTGGCATTTACGGTGCTCTTTTTCCTGACCATCAGAAGTGAGAAAAGGATCCCCCAAATCAGCCTCAAACAATTTGGTTTTATTCTACTCCTCGGACTAACCGGGGTCTTCACCTATAACATCCTCTTTTTTAAAGGTCTTAAAATTATCGATGCGGGTCGGGCTGCGCTGATTATCGCCTTAAATCCGATCTGTATCTGCCTGCTCTCGGCCTGTTTTTTTAAAGAGCGCTTGACCATCTTAAAAATCATCGGCATCACGATCTCGGTCAGCGGTGCTTTGGTAGTTATTTCACGGGGTGATTTTAACGGGATTATCAGTGGTGGTTTGGGGCTGGGAGAGATCTATATCTTCGGCTGTGTTTTGAGCTGGGCCAGCTATTCAGTTATCGGCAAAGCTGTCATGAAAGAACTTTCACCCCTGGTCGCGGTTACCGGATCAACCTTGATCGGCACCCTGCTGCTCCTGCCTCCAGCCTTCTCCGAAGGCTTATTCAATCAAATTCTCTCTTTTTCCGGACTCGACTGGGCTGCTCTTTTCTATCTCGGTTTTTTCGGAACCGTCGTCGGCTTCGTCTGGTATTATGAAGCGATCCGCATTATCGGAGCCACCCGAGCCGGACTTTTCATCAACTTTGTGCCGATCAGCGCCGTCATCCTGGCTTTCTTTTTCCTCAACGAGCCAGTCACCATATCACTCCTAAGCGGAGCCCTGCTGGTAAGTTCCGGAGTCTATTTAACCAA
The DNA here is from genome assembly GCA_034659215.1 of Pseudomonadota bacterium. Classification (GTDB taxonomy): domain Bacteria; phylum Desulfobacterota; class Anaeroferrophillalia; order Anaeroferrophillales; family Tharpellaceae; genus Tharpella. Next base: position 5,529 of record JAYEGS010000020.1, read on the forward strand.
CCTACCAACCAAGCATCTGACTCCGACAAAATAAAATTACTTTTCCGAAAAAGCTGGATAGAACTTGAAAACAGATTCACAGATTCTCGCAGAGAACATCTTAAGTTTGAAGAGGTTGGCAGTAATTAAAGATATCAACTGGCAAGCTAAAATATGATCTCAAATATGTATCTTTACGCCTTAAGTACTTTCTTACTGTTCACCCTAAGTTCTCGTCAAAACGTAGACTCAAAACTGAATTAAATAATCAAATATGCAAATCATCAATCACTGTCCCGAACGAACAGCGCGAACATAATAATAACGCCACTTATAGCTGCTGCCGACGACGCCGCCATTGCTGAAATCGACGTGCCACGCGTAGTCCGTACCATAGGTGTGGGTAGTAGACGACCAATAGTTGGACAACTTAACATTAGTAAAAAGATGCCTCATTGGCAGGGCAGGGTCTTGGCTTGAATCAACCAGGGTCGCCAATTCGTCTATTGTCGGCAAGCGCCAACCTTTGCGACCCCCAAATTCAAGTTTATAACAATAACCACTAGCGTCGGTCCAGTTTCGGGATGCTTTGTGGGTGTTTCTTTCCCAGACCAAACCGGTCTCCCGATCCAATACGGCTTCATCATCCAGAACCAGGACAAAACGTTCGGCCGCCGGTAAAATCTTACCCCAGGAAGGTAATGCCGAGGTCATTTGACAGCAAGCCTGACTGTTATAGGTCTGGAAAGCAAAACCACCGGTTGCTGAGTTGCCAACAAAGACTGTCACTACCAGCTGTTGAATGATTCTCTATTCTACAAAATACCGTCATT
>JAYEGS010000021.1:0-6338 GCA_034659215.1 Pseudomonadota bacterium
CTACCCCGAGAACAACAACAATTTAGGTGCCGCCATGTTAAATAACGGGGCTATCACCACCGTCAGTGCCAGTCGGGTGAGTTGGTATGCAGTCACTTCATGGTATACGGGCCTCAAATACTACTGCGACAACGCCAGTATCGGCTACTATTACGGCGAAGAGCTGGTTGTCAATGAAAAACCGGCGGCGGTCGCTCTCTATGATGTCAAGAGTGATATGGGAGCCAACCAACGTATCAATTGGGGCGGCTCCCACTGGATGAATCTCTTTGATTTCAACCTTTATGGCGACCCCGCACTTTCCCTCTTAGAATACGATCAGGGAGCACCACCGGTTACCCCGCCGGTAGCTGACTTTACGGCTGACCCAACAAGTGGGGCTCCCCTTCTTTTGGTCACATTCACCGACATTTCAACAAACGACCCTACCTCCTGGCTCTGGAATTTTGGTGACGGAAACACAAGTTCCGAACAAAATCCTGCCCATCTCTATACTAATCAGGGAACCTATACCGTCACCTTAACGGCCTGCAATGCCGGTGGCTGCTCCGACAGTGAAGTCAAAATCGACTTCGTCGACTGTACCAGCGTTTGCGGCAATGACCATATCAAGGTTAATGAAAATTATTACGCAACCTCGCTGCAAGAGGTTTACAATAATAACCTTACTCCGGACGCAACCCTCCAGGCCCATGCCACAAACTTTACCGAAAACCTGACACTTGATCTGGCCAAAACCGTAAACATCGTCGGCGGCTATGACTGTAGCTATGCCAACAACGAGATGGCAACAACCTTGAATGGAATTTTGACGATCAACAGCGGAACTCTAACGATTAGTAACCTTGTCATTCAATAGAGCACTAACGACCCTTCACGAAAACCACATTGAACCATCAATTAAGACATAAAAAAGGGAGGCCGCCTGGTCTCCCTTTTTTTCACTCGAAAAGCTATGCTCTATTTTTTATGCAATCCGTAAACCAGTTTCGGATTCATCGTGTAAGTCCAGGGTAGACCATAATACTTCCAGCCCCCGGTAAAACCCCGACGGCCGTAATTCCCACTGAATTTCTTCATCAAATCTTTATCTTCGCCGCTACCCTTGAATTTACCGCCTTCAAAACCGTCAACTACGTTGTAGACTTTCTTAAACCCGTTTTCGGCCAGAAAATCACTGGCCGGCACGCTGCGGTTGCCGCTACGACACATGATCAACAAAACATCATCGGCTTTAAAATGTTTTTTCATGTAATTGAGAAATTCGGGATTTTTATAGTACTGATATCTGGTCTTCGTCATCTTTTTACCCCGAAACATCCCGCCTTTCTCGACGAACTCGTCACTCAGAAACATAGCCGGAATATTATAAGCCATTACCGGATGCCCAATCTGCTGATATTCGGCCGGAGTTCTGACATCAATCAGATAAACTCCATTCACACCACTTTCCACCCTCTCGAAAGCCTGCAAAACCCCAATATTTTGCGCAATTTTTGCTTCCTTTGCCGCAACCCCGGAGACCACAAACAGTAACGCCGCAACCACCAATAAAAAAGAAAAAATCTTAGCTTGTCTTATTTTCATCAACCTACTCCTCTCTGTTTTCCTGACCAAAACATTAAACTATCCCATATAGTTTACATGGGATACATATAAACTATACAAAAAAGATCGTCAAGATATATTTTACATCTATTTTTTGCCTCGTTTCCCCGACACTTTAGCCCAGGTATCACGCAAAGTGACCGTTCGGTTAAAAACCGGTTTTTCCGTCAAGCCCTCACGATTATCAAGGACGAAATAACCCAGGCGCTCAAATTGTACCGATACCCCGGCAGAAACCTGCGCCAATGCAGGTTCAAGTTTACAATCAGTCAGCAGCTCCAGAGAGTCGGGGTTAATCAGAGTCGTAAAGGGTTGCCCATCCTTTTCAGCAGCGGGATCAGCAACCGAAAAGAGTCGGTCATAAAGACGCACCTCGGCAGAAACTGCCGTTTGCGCCGCAACCCAATGTAATGTAGCCTTGACCTTGCGGCCATCGGGCGCTGAACCTCCCCGGGTTTCGGGATCATAGGTGCAATAGATAACCGTAACCTCGCCGTTCGCATCCTTTTCAACCCGTTCGCAACGAATATAGTAGGCATAGCGCAGGCGTACCTCACGGCCGGGCGTTAAACGAAAGAATTTTTTCGGGGCATCCTCCATAAAATCATCCCGCTCGACATAAAGCTCACGGGCAAAGGGAAGTTTGCGGCTCCCCATCGATGGATCTCCAGGATTATTAACCGCTTCCAGTTCTTCAATCCGGCCTTCAGGATAATTCTCAATAATCACTTTCAACGGTTTTAAAACCGCCATGTATCTCGGCGCCTTAAGATTGAGATCCTCGCGCACAGCATGCTCCAACAGAGCAACATCGACCATGCTGTTACGTTTGGCCACTCCGATTCTTTCACAAAAGTTACGAATCGAATCCGCCGTAAAGCCGCGCCGCCTGAGACCGGAAATTGTCGGCAGGCGCGGATCATCCCAACCATCAACCAAACCATCGTTAACCAATTGCAACAATTTCCTTTTACTCATCACCGTATAGCTGAGATTGAGCCGGGCAAACTCGATCTGCCGGGGGCGGGAGGGAACCGGCAACTGCTCGATAAACCAGTCATACAAAGGACGATGATCCTGAAATTCAAGCGTACAGATTGAATGAGTAATCCCCTCAATGGCATCGGAAAGACCATGGGCAAAATCATACATCGGATAGATGCACCAGACGTCACCGGTACGATGGTGATGAGCCCGCAAAATCCGGTAGACGATCGGATCCCGCATATTCATGTTTCCCGAGGCCATATCGATCTTAGCCCGCAAAACTCGCGACCCATCAGCAAATTCACCGGCCCGCATGCGCTCAAAAAGGTCGAGATTTTCAGCCGCCGAGCGCTCCCGATAGGGACTGTTACAACCAGGCTCCTGCAAAGTGCCGCGATACTTCCGGGTCTCCTCCGGCGTCAAATCACAAACATAAGCCTTGCCGTCCTTAACTAACTGAACGGCATAAGCATAGAGCTGCTCAAAGTAGTCCGAGGCAAAAAATTCGCGCTCCCCCCAATCAAAACCGAGCCACCTGAGATCATCTTTGATCGAATCGACATATTCGACCTCTTCTTTGCTCGGATTAGTGTCGTCAAAACGAAGATTGCAAAGTCCATCAAAAAATTTGGCCAGACCAAAATTGAGACAGATTGATTTGGCATGACCAATATGGAGATAGCCGTTAGGCTCTGGCGGAAAACGAGTATGCAAGCGCCCCTCGTTCCTCCCCGCTTTAAGATCCTCCCGAATCTGCGTATGAATAAAGTTTTCAACGGTGGCACTAATTTCACCTTCAACAGCAGGCAACTTTCCAACCAAAATATTTTCTCTCTTTTCCTGCACGGTTTAACTCCTCAACAATTAACACTTAATCAAATAATAGACGACACTTTGCCCTCCTATTAACACAACATCTACGATTTCTCTAATAATTTAGTGTCTTACATGTTATTTTCTTATTTTTTAACAAGAAAATGTCTATCCTTACAAACATATCTTGCATTTTCAGTGAAAATGTTTATAATGCCAAACATGGATTTATTAAATGACATGGAAACTTTGGGTAGAAACATCCGTGAAGCCCGAAAACAACGAGGTCTACTACAATCACACCTTGCTGAACTTGCCTCAGTCCGTCGGCAAGTTGTAGGTGAGATTGAACGGGGAACTTACAAGGGATCGTTACAACAGGTTATAAGTATTTTAAGGGCGATGGGATTACGCCTCACCCTTGAACCCGTGCGCTTTCCTACGCTGGATGAATTATCTGATGAATGAAAGGATAGACAGATTACGTGTCAGTGTACCGGAAGGTAACAGCGGCACACTTGAAAAAACTCACCGATTTTCATTTGCTTATGATCATACGGCCCAATCTAATCGCCAACTCTCCCTGACCATGCCGGTTCGCCTGCCAAGTTACAGCCGAGGAGCCATTCACCCCATATTCGAACAGAACCTGCCCGAAGGTTTTGTTCGTGAACGTATTACGGAACGATTACGAAAACATATTCGCATTGATGACATGCTGTTTCTGGCGCTGCAACGTAATTACGGCATAGGCAGACTTCAATATCACTCCAGCCACTTTCCTGCTAAAACTGCGGGTAAAGAAAATCTGTCAGAGATTTTACAGTGGCAAGGCAAGAAGTCACTATTTGATGAGTTGGTCGATAAATACCTACTTCAGACCTCTATTAGCGGCATACAACCCAAAATTTTAGTTGGAGATGTTCGAGCAACCTTCAATACGCCGGGACTGATAATCAAAAGCAGCCTTAAAGAATATCCCGGTCTCGCCGTAAACGAGTACTTCTGCATGACCGCTGCAAAAAATTGCGGCTTACATGTGCCTGATTTTTACCTGTCCGATGATCACTCTCTGTTTGTCTTGCGCCGCTTTGATCTCCGTGAAAATGGCAGTAATCTGGGAGTTGAGGATTTTTCCGTACTCCTGGGGGAAAGAACTAGCGACAAGTATACAGGTTCCTATGAATCTCTTGCCAATGTTATTAAAATGTATTGCGCCTCCCCGCAAAAGGATCTTGAACAATTTTTTCGATTGCTGGTTCTATCCACAGCGGTTGGAAACGGAGATGCACATAAGAAAAATTTTTCCCTTATCTATGATGACATAAGAAAACCTGAGACAATACGCCTATCACCCGCTTATGACATTGTATCAACATTGCCATATTTGGCAAATGATACCCCGGCGTTAAAAATGAATGGTCAGAAAAAATCTTTTCCAGGAAAAACTGAACTCAACCATTTCGGGGAAAAAATCGGTATCCATAAAGCTTCTGAAATCATTGAGCAAACACTTACCAGTGCCAGCAATACTCTCAGGCAACACCGAGATCTATTGCAAGAATATCCACATATTTACAGAGCTATCAAACAGGCCATCACTAACTGTTCATCCTGATTTCCTAAAAAACCACCCACGGTGCTGAATTATGCAAAAAAATTTGACGGCATACAAATTTAATCGGTTGATATATCCGATAATCCCGCTAGATTTTTTCTTGAAATTCATACATTCACTATTATAGTTGGAATATGAATAAATCCATCAGTGTGCCATTCAGAAATCAAGCAGCTCAACACTATACTATCAAAATCCCGGCGGCCAACTGGTTATCCTCTACGGCTCAATCCGCTCCTCTCTACGGGCGAGCATCAGCCCAGATACTCCTGAAACCTCTTCCATATCAGCACCTGAAAGACTTTTTACCGAATCATACAGAAGAAGAGTTAATCAAATTTTACAGCCTTGGAGGCGGAGTTCCCCGTTACCTTGAACTTCTGCAAGACTATCAAGACTTTTCAGCAGCCATACAGGAACTCGTCCTTAATCAAAACGGAATACTCTATCATGAAGCACGCTACCTGCTCCATGAAGAGATCTCATCCCCCAACACTTGTTGGTCAATTCTCCAGGCACTCGGCAACGGTTCCGAACGTATTTCTGAAATCGGCAGCCGTCTGGGTCTGCCGGCCAACCAGCTCACTCATTACATCGAACTTTTAAGAGATCTATTTTTGATATACCGCGAAGTACCGGTTCTTGAAAAAAATCCAGCGCACTCAAAAAAAGGGTTCTATCAGGTTGCCGATCCTTTTCTGCGCCTCTGGTTCGGCAGTATTTACCCTTATGACAGCTTTCTCGAATTCGGACAAACCGAAATCATCATGGAACGGCTAAATCCATTGATTCAAAGCCACATCTCTTTTTGCTATGAACAGCTTTGTCGAAATTTTGTAAAAAATAACGCCTCAACTTTCAATTGCCTGAGGGTTGGACGGCAATGGTCGGGCAATTATGAACTTGATATCGCAGGTGTTAATGCTGACCTCCAACTCAATGTCGTTGGAGAATGTAAATGGAGCCATAAAAAAATAGGCTTGTCGGTCTATAAGGAATTACAAAACAAAATAGTATCCAACAAGCTACCACTTGCCCAAAATTGCCGACACCTTCTGTTCAGTAAATCCGGCTTCACTCAAGACCTGAAAGACGTAGCTAAAAAAGAAAGCCGCCTTCTTTTGATTAACAGCCTATTCGAAAACCTAAGATCAGAAAAACAACTGGATAATTTTTTTATTATTTACTAGAATTCCGATATAAGGAATTTTCATGGTGCTTTTACCCTTTAGCAATCAAAACTGTTTTTATCTCCTTTAATGTCCCTCTGATTTTTTGTACTTGGCGTAAATTTGCTCGCGATTAATATTCA
>JAYEGS010000022.1:0-6269 GCA_034659215.1 Pseudomonadota bacterium
CGACACCCCCTCCCTCCACAACGATAACCCCACAACCCAAGCCGGGCGCCCGTGAAAAAGCCCTCTATGATGATGCTTTGGCCACTTTTAAACGTGGCAACATCAAAACGGCAAAAGAGAAGTTCCAAAAATTTATCGCTTCATTCCCGAACAGCAGTTATAAAATTAATGCTCTTTTTTGGATTGGTGAATGTTTTTATAAAGCGAAAGATTACGCTGAGGCGATCATTAAATATGATGAAATTATCGCCGGCTACCCGCAACACCCAAAGGCTGCCAGTGCACTACTGAAACAGGGCTTTGCCTTCCTCCAACTCGGAGATGCAACCGACGGAAAATTAATCCTTGAAAAAGTTATCACTAACTATCCAAAAAGTGACCAAGCTGAAATTGCCCGAAGAAAACTGAAAAGCATAAACTAACCACACACCTGGCATAGTTCATGCTTTAATTAAAATTCAGTAATGTAACAATACGGTGTATCGATTAAGCCAAAGAAGAGAAGACTGTTCAGGAGGTTGGCCACAAAAAGCAAGACTCAGCCAATTTCCTGACAATTACCTAAAGGTAACCAACCTCTTGGAATTAACCCAAATATGTTATTTAGCAAAAACAAAACCCTACTTGGTCTGAATATCGGCTCTGGCTATGTAAAGATGGTCGAGCTCAAAGACTCTGGTTCGGTGCATACATTAAGCAATTTCGGCATAGCTGCTCTACCGGCAGATGCAATCGTTGATGGTACGATTATGGACACAACTGCCATCGTCAACGCAATTGTCAATCTTGCCGCCAACCTGAAAATCAAAAAGAAAAGGGTCTGCACATCCATCTCCGGGCACTCCGTTATTGTCAAAAAAATTACGTTACCCTTAATGGATGAAAACACAATCGAAGAGACTATCCAACAGGAAGCAACCCAGCATATACCCTACGATATCCATGACGTTAATCTTGACTTCCAAATCTTAGGCCCCAATCAGGACAACCCGGAGAATATGGATATTGTCCTGGTTGCCGTCAAAAAAGAGACGATCAATGATTACCTGCTGCTGGTGGAAGAGGCCGGGTTTGTCCCGGTAGTGGTTGATGTTGATACCTTTGCTCTGGAAAATTCCTACGAATACAACTACGAAGGGGAAGAGAAAACAGTTGCCGCACTAGTGGATATCGGTGCCAACTTGATCTGCATCAACATTTTACACGATGGCGTTACTTGTTTTTCTCGCAACATTACATCCGGCAGCCGTCTGATCACCGAACAGTTGCAAAAAACATTCTCCTTAAACTACGAAAATGCCGAACTTCTCAAAATGGGCTGTTTAGAGAGCAAAAAAACGGACGAGGCAACCGCACTTTCCGCAATTAATGACGCCGCCTTTTCGATTGTCAATGAGATCGGTAAAGCGATTGATTTTTTCCACTCCTCATCTATGACCGAAAATCGAGTGGAAAAAATTATCCTCAGTGGGGGAGGTGCCAAAACCCCCAACATTGCTCAACTGATAGCCAAAAACAGCGGCATCGAAACTGAAATCATCAATCCATTCCGCAATATTATCATTCCGGAAAAAAAATTCGACTTAGACTATATTAAGGATGTTGCCCCGCTGGCAGCAGTTGCCACGGGGTTGGCACTGCGCAAAGATGAGGCCGTACGCAAATGATCCAGATTAACCTTCTCCCGATCAGAGCTGAGCGACGCAAAGAGTTCATTCGCAAACAGCTTTCAATTGCAGCGTTGACCCTGCTTTTTACTGCTGTTGCGATAGGATTCTTCTATTATCGAATCCAGACTCAATATAATGCAACCAACTCGAACCTGCAACGTACCAACAAAAAAATTAAACAGCTTGAGCCGATCATAAAAAAGATAGATCAATACAAAAAACAAAAAGAGGAAATTAGTAAAAAGATTGCTGTCATCATTGACCTCGATCGCTACCGCTTGGCTCCGGTTGTCATTCTTTCGGATCTCAATCGCCAAAGACCGGAAAAACTTTGGTTCACCAGCCTCAAAGAGAGTGGTCAACGTTTAACTATCACTGGAGTCGCGGTCGACAATGAGACAATCGTCACTTTTCTCAATAATCTCAAGCAATCGGCTCCACTTAAGAAGGCTGACTTAACCCTGTTACGTTCCAAGAAAATAAAAGAATTGGAGTTAAAAGAGTTCACCATTAACTGCCCCCTTGATTTAACCACGCTGCCGGAGTTGCTGAAAGCTGCAAATCCGGACGACGTACCGGAAACTACTCTTAAGGAGGATCGAAATGGCTGATTTCAATTTTGATTTTCTCCATAGCTACTCACCATTAAAAAGGGCTTTGATACTATCAGGGATCATTGCTATCATTACCGGGGTTTTTATATATTTTATCTATATGCCCAAACTCGAAGAACTCAAGAAACTCGAACGTAAACTCAAGCAGGCCCAGGTAAAACTCCACCAAACCCAACAGATTGCAAGTCAGCTGCCGCAATTTGAAGCTGAAATAGAAAAACTTAACCTGGCCTTCAAAAAAGCATTAAACAAATTACCCGACAATAAAGAGATTCCGAGCCTCCTACTAAAAATAACAAAACTCGGAAAAGATGCCAAACTATCCTTTAATCTTTTTCAACCATTGAAAACCCGCAACAAAGATTTTTACGCCGAGGTACCAATCAATATTGAGGTACAAGGTAGCTACCATGCTGTCGGACGTTTTTTTAGTCAGCTCTGTGCCATGCCTCGAATTGTCAATATTTTTGGATACAACCTTGGCAGCTACCAACTGGTTAAAGGAGAGGATATACTGAAAACTAAATTTCAGGCAGTCACCTATACTTTCATCGATGCACCTCCCCCGAAAAAGGGTAAAAAGAAAAAGAAGAGGAGATAACCCGATGAAATATTTTTTTTCCCCAGCAAAAGAATTTTTCACGTGCCCGGCATTGGCGATCTTTACACTCCTGATGCTACTGTTTGTGCCGATTGGCAACAGTCCGGCGGCAGAAAAAGCCACTAATCCCGACGCCGAGACTTTGACCCCGGAAAAACTTGCCTCTTTGGACGTTAAAAAAGCACTTTTTACCTACGACTCTATAAATCTCCCGGATCCGTTTCACCCCTTTATAGATTTTTCTCAAATTGAGCGATCTATCCCCACTGACACCAGCCAGCCCCTGACCCCGCTGGAAATGTATGCTTTGAACCAGTTCAACCTGGTCGGCATTATCTTGGCCGGTGACAAGCAAAACTATGCCCTGGTTGAAGACCCTGAGCAGATCGGCTATACCGTCAGAGTGGGAGATAAAATCGGCAATCTGAGCGGCCAGGTTAAAGAGATAAAGAGCAATGAGGTCATCATCGAAGAACCTTATCTCGATATATTTGACAAACAACAGATGCGAACAATTTCGTTACGGATACGTGAAACGGAAGAAGAGCTCTACCTGTTAGATTAAATTTAAACTCCCCAAATCTCTGATGGAGCTGGAAAATATGAATGACATCAATAAAGTGACCCGAAAGAAAAGTCCGGCAGCGAATTTGCTGGTTTCGGTTTTATTGCTGACCTGCCTTCTTTTCCCATTTTCAAATGCTGAAGGTAACGAAAATATTATCTCTCTTGTAGCGACGGCTCAAGGGGATACAGTTACCCTGAGTTTCACCTGTTCAGCCACGAAGAAAATAGACTACAAAATTTTCACTCTTGATGCACCTTCTCGGCTGGTAATCGACTTTCCTAAAGCTAGTTTTATAAAAAATAATGTCAATGATATCATTAAAAAAAGTGGCTATACGCGCCTGCGTTCATTCGATTCTGAAGAAAGAACCCGCATCGTTCTTGATACTGACTACACAGCTCTTCCCCCCTTCACTCAACAAGCAAGAAATCAGGAACTCCTGATCACGCTAAAAAAAGCAGCTCCGGGAAGCCCGAAAAACGCGGCCCCGACAAACACTCGAAAGAGCAGACCATTCAAGCAACGCAACAACCCGATCTCTGTTGATTTCAAGGGAACCGACGTCCAGAATGTCTTCCGTTTTCTGGCGGAAATCAACCACCTCAATGTGGTCATGGGTGATGACGTCAATGGTACGGTGACATTAAGATTAAAAGAGGTTCCCTGGAAACAGGTATTAAGTATTGTTCTGAAAACCCATCAACTGGGCATGGAACGGGTGGGCAATGTTGTTCGCATTGCACCACTTGGAGTTTTTGCCGAAGAACAACGGGCTCAGGAGGAGAAGCGACGAGCCGTAGCGGAGAGCAAAAAAACCGATGAGGAAATTCAAGATACGGTCTTAAAGATTCTCAAAGTCAACTTCGCCAATATCGATGAAGTCGCCGGCAAAATCGAAAATACCATCTTAAGCGACCGGGGATCAGTTGAAACCGATCCCCGCACTAACTCCCTTATCATCCGAGATATTCCTGATCGCATCAGCCAAGCCCAGGCCCTGTTGCGAGAACTCGATGAACCGGTTAAACAGGTTATGATTGAGGCCAAAATTGTTAAGATTGAAACGGATGCCGCCCACGAATTTGGCGTCCAATGGGGCGGAGCCTGGGGTAAAACCACCAACGACCGGTATTATGGAGTATCGGGAAACAATAATTTAGGTTCTACAGGTGCACCGCCGGTTAACCCCGGCCCGGGGACGGATATAAACCCAAACTATGCCGTCAACCTGCCCGCAGATGCAATAACCAGCGGAATCGGCATGATCTTCGGCAAGATCAACAAGTACAACCTTAGCGTACAGCTATCTGCCATGCAGGAGGAAGGTACTGCCCATATTCTCTCCAACCCCAAAGTACTGGCCCTCAATCAAAATGAGGCCACAATTGGTCAAGGCTCGCAAATTCCTTATCAGACAACCTCTCAAGATGGAACAACAACGGAATTCCAGGATGCTGAATTAAGCCTCCATGTCACGCCGACGATTACCAATAACAATATGGTATCCATGATTGTAAAAGTAACCAAAGATTCACTTGGCCAACTGACGCCGGATGGATATGCAATAAACACCCAAAGAGTTGAAACTTCTTTACTTTTAAAAGATGGCGAAACCGCCGTCGTTGGCGGAATAATCGAAAGTGATAAAAAAGATTCCAACGATTCAGTACCGGTCGTCGGCCAGATACCTCTTCTCGGCTGGCTTTTCAAACATGATCTACAAAGTTCCAGACAGACTGAACTGATGATTTTTATAACGCCACAAATAATAAAGTAGTATGGATATACGCTGGAAACAGAGATTTACAAATTATGAAAAAGCATTTCTCCGCCTAAAAGAGGCGGCTGACATGGAAGAGTTAAATGAGTTGGAACGTAACGGCCTTATTCAACGTTTTGAATTTACGCTGGATCTCTCCTGGAAGGTGCTGAAAGATTTTTTAGAGGAAAAAGGCTTTATTTTTAAACCTTCACCTAAAGACACTATACGTATGGCCCAGCAGGGAGGGTATATAACCTATGCTCAGGAACTTATAGATGGTTTAGATATCAGAAACACACTTTCACACGACTATAGTGGCGAAAAGTTTGAACGCCTGGAGCTGGTATTACGAGAAGAGACTTTTATTGCTCTGGAAAAGTTATATCATTTTTTAAAGCTCGAAAATCAGCAATAATATCAGAATTTGTGATGACGGAGAAAAAACATAACCACTTTGGTTTAACTGAACGGGACATGCTCACTATCCACGGCATCATGAGAGAGAGTCCGGCAATTAAAATTGTACTGATTTTTGGCAGTCGAGCCAAGGGAAATTTTAAACCGGGTAGCGATGTTGATTTGGCAATTATGGATGCCGAAATTAAAGATGCTGAGCTGGCTAAACTGATTAATCATTTTTCCGAAAGTAGTTTGCCCTATTTTGTAGACCTGGTCTGTTACTCCTCGTTAACAGATACCGCCCTTAAAAAACATATTGACAGGGTGGGAGTACTTTTTTATACTCAAAAAGATATATTAGAAATTGGTGACAATTCAGATACCCACTAAAGACACAGCAAACAACAATGAACGTCGCTTCGCCCTTATAAACGAGGTTAACGTGGGTGCTGAAGTACCTTGCACCAGCAATGACCCCCCAATCCCACCAGCTTGAAACTAATGTCGAATATTTACGACCAAAAAAAAGACAGCTCCCATCTTCAAATGAAAATGGGAGCTTAAATCGTACCCAATCCAAACTCCAGCCGCAGGGCAGCCGGGCCGTTTACACCACGCGATGAACATGCGGCGGTTACCCTACATAAACCGTGGC
>JAYEGS010000023.1:0-6113 GCA_034659215.1 Pseudomonadota bacterium
TGCAAAAATGGGCTGCCGAAGAAAAATTACCCTGCTTCTGGTATGAAGGCGAGGTCGATCACGTGACTACGCGCCTGAGAAAGGCGGCGGAACAGTATGGGGCTGATATTTGTATTCTAGTTAGTGGTGATTGCCCGCTTATCTACGCACCTTTGATTGATAAATTGGTGTTGGCCCTAAAAAAAGAGCCCGATACCGACATCGTTCGTCCGGTTTCCGAACTGCAGGAAAAAGTGTTGGCTCTACAGGGTATCAGTCTGGCCCGAACCCGAGCCTGGCAGTTGGGTGATGATCTTTCGGATCGTCCCGAATTAAAAGAGCACCATTTTCCGATTTTTGGTCAGCGTCCTGATCTATTTAAAGTTTCAACAATTTCTCTACCTTCCGAATTTTATGTTTCCAACAGCCGTTTTTCCGTCGACACTCTCGCCGATCTCGAGTTCATAAACACGGTTTGCGATATCCTTTCCGAACGTCATCAAACTTTCGATCTGCCTTCGGTCTTGCGTCTCTTGGCAGATAAACCGGAACTTTGCACTCTAAATGCGCACGTTCACCAACGCCGACTTGTCGAAGATATCAAAAAAGTTATCTTTGTCATTGATGCCGGCGGCAGCTTTGGCTACGGTCACCTGATGCGAAGCCTTGAACTTGCCTCGCAAATTACTGAGCGTTTAAGCTGGCCGGTCACTTTTATGGTTGATGATACCCATGCTTTCAACCTTTTGGCTGGCTTGGGTTTTACGGTGTATGGCGGAGCCTGCGCTAGAACCGCATCACCGATGATCGGGCAAAAAACACATAGTTTAAACGACTTGATTGTTGATTACGATCTCCTGGTCGTCGATATCTTCGACCAAAGAGGGGCTGAAAAAGGCTGGCGAAAAGATTTACAGAAACAGATACCGATTGCTGTTTTTGATAACTTCCAGCCTTGGTCCCGGGAAGCCGATCTCCTGCTGGTTCCCGGATTAATGTTAAAAAGTATCAACCGTGATGAGCAAGCTTTCCCGAAAACAATTTCCGGGTTGGAATATGTCATTATTCGCCGTGAGATTCGCAGGCTTGCCCGGCCATCGAGAAAAAAAGATATCGACCTTCTAGTATATCTCCATGATGCCAACCAGCGCCGTCAGTTTGAAGTCTTTGCCTCTAAATCCGGTTACCGGATTACGGTGCTTTCCTCTTTTGATAATAATTTCCCGACCTTGTTGGCTCGCTCACGTTATTTCTTAAGTGGTTTCGGCTCCAGTTTTTATGAATCCCTCCATCTCAATACCACTCCTCTTTGTTGGCCCGATTCGAAAGCTCACCTGAATGATGCCCGGAAATTTTACGAGAAAATCGGATTGCCGGTTAAAGTATTACAATCTTCTGCCGATATAGAGAAGGTGCTCTTGCCCGTTTTGCAAAATGATAGTGTTATCAATCCGAAGATTGAAGACGGCACTCCACAACTGGTTAAAATTCTTTCTGAATTGGTTGAGAATTTCAAACTTGATGACATTTTTTAATTTTCTCGACGATGTCATGCTGGCGAAAAAAAGTGGTTACTGAAATTATTCCGCTGTCGACCAGCTGCCTATTGCAATGGTGGTTACAGTAATATATATTGCGATAAGTGAGGCACCCTGCAAGGGGGAGTTTTTATCAAAACTTACAATCTTCTGCCGATATAGAGTGAATCAGCGATGACACAACTTAAAAAACTTCCTATAGGAATGCAGACCTTCAGAGATATTCGGGAGGAAAATTATCTGTATGTCGACAAAACAGACTTTATTGCTAAACTGGTAGAAAGCGGAAAATATTACTTTCTCGCGCGGCCGCGCCGTTTTGGCAAGAGTTTGTTGGTTTCCACTTTGCAAGCCCTGTTTGAAGGTCACGAAGAGTTGTTTAGAGGGTTGGCTATTCATGACCAATGGGACTGGTCTGTCTCTCATCCCGTCATAAAAATCAGTTTTGGCGGCGTGGGCCGCGATCTGGCCGATATGAAGAAGATGGTCAGAGGTATTCTACGTTCCAACCAGGATCGATTGCAGGTGACATGTCAATCTCTTGATGATGGCGGGGTTTGCCTGCGAGAGCTTATTGAGCAGGTTTATAAAAAATTTGGTCAGAAGGTTGTCATCCTTGTCGATGAATACGATAAACTGATTGTCGACAACCTTGATCAGGTTGAAGTTGCCAAACAAGGGCGCGAAGTTCTCAAAGATTTGTATAGCACCATCAAGGACAGCGACGAATACCTCAAATTCGCCCTTCTCACCGGGGTCAGCAAATTCAGCAAGGTGTCAATATTCAGTGGACTCAACAATCTTAAAGACATAAGCCTCGACCCGCGCTATGGCTCTTTGTGCGGTTATACTCAGAACGATCTGGAAACTGTTTTTGCCGATCACCTGCAAGGGGTTGATATGGAAAGGGTACGGCAATGGTACAATGGCTACAACTTTCTTGGTGAACCGGTCTATAACCCTTTTGATGTTTTACTGTTCATAGACAGTGGCCAGGTTTTTGATAATTATTGGTTTGGCACCGGTACCCCATCCTTTCTCATTAAATTGATCCGGCAGAACAACTATTTCATTCCGAAATTGGATAGCTTGCGGGTCAGCAGTCGTCTAATTGACAGCTATGACATTGAGCAGATCGAACTCGAACCTATCCTGTTTCAAACCGGTTACCTGAGTATCAAAGATGCGGAGGAAACCGACTTCGGTCGGGAATACGGTTTAAGGTTTCCCAATAAAGAGGTGGCAATCTCGTTTAACGATGTTCTTATTCGTTATTTAACCAATGAAAGCAATGTGTTACCGGTTAAAAAGGATCTGCTTGCCAGTCTGAAACAAGCAGACCTCAACTTTTTTAAAGAAATTCTGATTTCGCTGTTTGCCTCCATCCCCTACAATAACTATGTCAATAATGTTATCGGTAGCTTTGAGGGTTATTACGCCAGTGTTATCTATGCCTATCTTGCCAGTTTGGGACTGGATCTAACGGCTGAAGATGTTACGAATAAGGGACGCATTGATTTAACCGTTAAATTGGGCGAACATATTTACATCATCGAATTCAAGGTCGATGGCAAAGGCCTGGCGTTGGATCAGATTAAGCTAAAAAACTATCCGCAAAAGTATCAGAACGAGGGGAAAACCATCTATTTGATCGGGATTGATTTTGATTCACATGAAAAAAATGTGACAGGTTTTGAGTGGGAAAAGGTTTGAAAACTACTTTCATTCGGCCGCCGGGAAATTTATGGCAAGGACGTACCCTGTATGATCTCTATCAAGAGGGCTCAATGCCCTGGGAGTGGCAACCTAAACTCAAAAAACTGGCCGATGATCTCGGCATAGATCTTTTTTCGACTAAAATTGTAGGTTGGGTTAGTGTAGCGTAATCCAACAATTTGACCGGTATGAATATTTTAGTTACCAGTATCGCGAAAAAAATACCCCTCTTGCGCGAGGTTCACAAAGCCTTATCGAAGACCAGTAAAGTAGGCAAACTTTTTGGTGCCGATTCTGACAAAAACTGTATCGGTCGTTACTTTTGTGACTCTTTCTGGTCGATGCCAACTCTGGAACATCTGACATTCTCGGAATTTTCAGACTTTTGCCGTTCCCATGAAATTTCGGGGGTCATTCCGAGTCGTGATGGCGAATTGCTCTGTTTCGCCCAATGGTCTGAAAAACTTGAGGAGGCCGGCATCTCAATCATGGTTTCAGCGCCGGATGTGATCGCCGCTTGTCTCGATAAGTTGAGTTTTTATCAAACGTTAAAAGATGTTGCCGACCTCAACCTCTGTCCTACGGCAACAGATATTAACCAACTGCCGGAAGGGATAGCAGAAATTGTTGTCAAAGAACGTTTCGGGTCAGCTTCAGAAAAGATTGCGATTAATGTGACCAGGCAAAGAGCTCTTGACCTTGCCAAAAACCTGGAGCACCCCATTTTCCAGCCCTTCATAGAAGGTCAGGAATATAGTGTCGATCTCTACCGTACGCGCCAGGGTTGCATCCCCGGTGTTATCGTACGTTCTCGTGATCTCATCGTCGCCGGAGAGTCGCAGATTTCCACGACCGTGGAAAATGTAGAAATTGAAAAAATGTGTCTGCGGGCGGCCGATATCCTGAATTTGCAAGGCCATATAGTCTTCCAGGGAATAATTGACAAGAATGATGATTTTCAGATAATAGAATGTAACCCGCGATTTGGTGGAGCTTCAACTTTAAGCATAGCGGCGGGCCTTGATTCATTCTTCTGGTTTTTGCGAGAGTGTCGGGGGTACCAGGTGACAAAAAAAGACTTTGTCAAAAAAAGTCTCTTAAGGTTAATTCGTTACCCGCAAGATTTGTTTCTCGAAACTTGATGGTTTCATGAAATTTCACAATCTTTCGTCTATAGAGAGAATCAGCGATGACACAACTTAAAAAACTTCCCATAGGGATACAGACTTTCAGAGATATCCGAGAAGAAAATTATATCTATGTTGACAAAACGGACTTGATGGCCAAACTGATAGAAAGCGGGAAATATTACTTTTTGGCTCGGCCGCGCCGCTTCGGCAAAAGTTTGTTGGTTTCAACTTTGCAAGCCCTGTTTGAAGGGCTCAAAGAACTGTTTCACGGGTTGGCCATTTACGATCAATGGGACTGGTCTACCTCCTATCCCGTTATAAAAATCAGTTTTGGCGGCGTGGCCCGTGATCTGGCCGACATGAAGCAGGATGTCATCAATATTCTCGAAGAGAACCAACGCAGACTTGATATAACCTGTCCCCGCCCAGACGATATCGGCGGCTGCTTCAAATATTTGATTATGGAAGCGCACAAAAAATTTGGGCAGAAGGTTGTCATCCTTGTCGATGAATACGACAAACTGATCGTCGACAACCTTGATCAGGTTGAAGTTGCCAAACAAGGGCGCGAAGTCCTCAAAGATTTGTATGCCACCATCAAGGATAGCGACGAATATCTCAAATTTGCCCTTCTCACCGGGGTTAGCAAATTCAGCAAGGTGTCAATATTCAGCGGCCTCAACAATCTTAAAGATATCAGCCTCGACCCACGCTATGGCTCCTTGTGCGGCTATACTCAGAACGACCTGGAAACCGTTTTCGCCGATCACCTGCAAGGTGCGGATATGGCAAAGGTGCGGCAATGGTACAATGGCTACAACTTTCTTGGTGAACCAGTCTACAACCCTTTTGATATTTTACTGTTCATTGACAGTGGCCACATTTTTGACAACTATTGGTTTGGCACCGGTACGCCAACCTTTCTCATAAAATTGATCCAGCAGAACAACTATTTTATCCCTAAACTGGATAATCTGAGTGTTGACAGCCGTTTGATTGACAGCTACGACATTGAGCGGATTGAACTTGAACCCATTCTGTTTCAGGCTGGCTACCTGACTATTCGCCAACGAAAAGAGTCGCGTCGTGGAGGGATTGAGTATTTGCTGGGCCTTCCCAACAAAGAAGTCCAACTATCCTTCAATGATGTGCTCATTGATTATTTTACGGATCAAGCTGTTGAGAGAGTCAGGTATCAAGATCAACTTTACGACCTGTTGGAACGTGGTGATGTTGCGGCGCTGGAATCGTTCTTCTTGACCTTGTTTGCCGCTATTCCCTATAACAACTACGTCAATAACACCATTAGCAATTACGAGGGTTACTACGCCAGTGTTGTTTACGCCTATCTTGCCAGTTTGGGGATTGGCATGGTAGCCGAAGATGTTACTAACAAGGGACGTATTGATTTAACCGTTAAATTGGGCGAACATATTTATATTATCGAATTCAAAGTCGATGGTGAAGGCCGGGCACTGGAGCAGATCAAGCTGAAAAACTATCAGCAAAAGTACCAGAACGAGGAAAAAACCATCTATCTGGTCGGGATTGATTTTAATTCACAGGAGAAGAATTTGACGGGTTTTGAGTGGGAAAGGGTTTGAAAAATATTGATTGCAAAGATGTCTCGATGTGGGGACAGACCTTTAGTTCTGTCCCCGGTTACGGTAAGCGAAGCGACGTTCGACTCCATTTGCTGTGAATTTATGTTGGGTAGCAGAATATATATGTTGAATAGATATTATAGCTT
>JAYEGS010000024.1:0-6003 GCA_034659215.1 Pseudomonadota bacterium
AAATTGGAAATATCCATAACCCCGCCTACACTGTGGTTCCAGGATGGATCCCTCGGCGAATAGGAGAGCAGAGCCAAAAGAAAAAAAATGGCAAAGCCTAAGAAAAGAATCCCGACCATCTCGGTTTTCCACTCCTGGCGTTTGATTGTCAGTTTAGGTAAAGCCATCTCTTCCCTAAAGTATGGCAAAGTAAAATGTTCAGATACGAGGCGCACGAAATCTGAGGAATGAGGCGTACAATTAGTACGCCGCAGTGACGAAGGTTTTGTGCAACGAAGTAGGTGGACGTTTTACGAAGCCATTAAAGTTCGATGATTACTGGTAAGATAATAGGTTTCTTATTCAAAGTAGTGCGGAAATATTTTTTGACGGCCCGCCGCAATATCGCCTTGACCTCAATCCAGTCGCTCCGTTCGGCCAAGGGAATCTGAGCCAGAGCCGCATCAACCACAGTGCGGGCCTCGTCAAAAATAATCTCGTTCTCGTCGGCAATCAGCCCTTTGGTCGTAATTTCCGGGCCATAAACAATCTCTCCGGTACTCTCATTAATACCGACAACAATCATCACCATGCCGTTATGAGAGAGGTGACGGCGATCATGCAGGGTGGCAAAATCAATCTCACCCACCCCTTTGCCGTCGATCAACACTTTACCATGCTCAACTCGCCCCAAACGCCGCAACCCGCTTTCATCGAGCTCCACCAGATCACCGTCGGTCACGATCAAAGCTTTTTCGGCGGCAACTCCCCGCTCAACCGCTAAGCGGGCATGTTGATCAAGATGACGATACTCACCATGGATCGGGATAAAATGTCGCGGTTTAACCAGATTGAGCAACAGACCGAGCTCGTCCCGATAAGCGTGTCCCGAAACATGGGTAAAAGCAATCTGCCGATAAAGCACCCGAGCCCCCAAACGAGAGAGACGATTAAGCAGGTGGCTGATCGCTTTCTCATTACCGGGAATAAAACGGGATGAGAAAATCACCGTATCGCCGGGCTCCACACTGATCCATTTACTTTTATTGGAAGCCATCAATGAGAGCCCGGAAAAGGGTTCACCCTGACTGCCGGTCGTAATCACCAAAACCTCGTTCGCGGGCAAGGATTTGATCTCTTCAATATCGATCAAAGTATCAGGCGGAATCTGTAAAAGAGCAATTTCCTGTGAAATCAGCAAATTATTATGCAAACTGCGGCCTAAGACGGCAACTTTCCGGCCCTGCTCGTGGGCGAGTCGAATAATCTCTTGAATACGATTGAGATTGGAGGAAAAAAGCGTGATAATAATCCGCCCCGAAGATTCGGAAAAAAGCCCGGCAAAAGCTTTCTTGACCTCGGCTTCGCTGGCCGAATAACCGGCGCTTTCAACATTTGTACTATCGGACAGAAGCAGATCCACCCCTTCGCTGCCAAGTTGGGCCAAACGATTCAGATCGGTCGGCTGACCATCAAGCGGGGTATAATCGATCTTGAAATCACCTGAATGAACGATCAAACCGACCGGGGTCGTTATCGCCAGGGCCACCCCTTGCGGGATCGAATGAACCACCGGGATAAACTCAATACTAAAATTATTGCTGCTGATCGTCTCTCCGGCCTTGATCACACAAAGCTCAGATTGCTCAAGCAGCTGATGTTCTTCAAGCCGACGACTGACCATGGCGATCGTCAACTCGGTACCATAAACCGGTACTTTGAGCTGCGGCAGGATAAAAGGCAGGGCGCCGATATGATCTTCATGACCATGGGTCAGAATGATACCCTTAACCCGCTCTTTTTCCGCCAACAGGGCGCTTATATCAGGGATAACAATATCAACCCCGAGCATATAGGGCTCAGGAAACATTAAGCCACAATCAATAATAAAAATCTCGTCATCATACTCGAGAACCATCAGGTTCATACCGATCTCGCCGAGACCACCCAATGGCAGCAGGCGCAACCCTTCAGGATTACTGTCGGCAGCTAACTCTGATGAAATCTGATCGGTCAACATAACAGACTAACTCCCTATCCTTTTTGCATTTGTTGCAAAAGAAAAGCTTCGACAAAACTATCCAGACCACCATCTAAAACCTGATTGACATTACCGGTTTCACATTCGGTACGATGGTCTTTAATAAGCTGGTAAGGGTGCAGGATATAAGAACGAATCTGGCTGCCCCAGGCGATCTCCATCTTCGCACTTTCAACCTTGTCCTGAGCCCGGCGGCGCTCTTCCATCTCTTTTTCATAGAGGCGGGCTTTAAGCATTTTCATTGCATAAGCCCGGTTTTTGTGTTGCGAGCGCTCATTCTGACACTGTACGACAATGCCGCTGGGATTATGGGTTATACGCACTGCTGAATCAGTTTTGTTAACATGCTGACCACCGGCACCACTGGCCCGGTAAGTATCGACCCGAAGATCACTATCATTAATCTCTACCTCGACATCATCATCAAGTTCGGGGCAGACATAAACTGACGCAAAAGATGTATGGCGCCGATTACCAGCATCAAAAGGCGAGATGCGCACCAAGCGATGAATACCGCTTTCAGAACGGAAATTACCAAAAGCATGCTCTCCGCTAACCGTAAAAGTAACGCTTTTTATGCCACCTTCATCCATCGGCAGGATATCAACTATGGAACTCTTCCAGCCCCGTTTTTCAGCCCAGCGTAGATACATGCGCATCAACATCTCAACCCAGTCTTGAGCTTCGGTTCCACCAGCACCAGCGTTAATACTGACAATCGCATTGGCGGCGTCATGCTCACCCGACATCATCTTTTCCAGACGCATCAGAGTCAAATTCCGTTTAAGGCGATGCAAAAAAGCCTGCAACTCTTTCAGACTTTCCGCATCATCCTCATCGCGCAACATCTCAGCCAGCAAACCGACCTCTTCAAGGCCATCTTCAATTGCCCGCCAACGATCGACTTCACGACTAAGCAGCGTCCCCTCTTTGAGAATCTCCCGAGCTTTATCAGGACTGCTCCAGAACGCCTCCCCCGAACTTATATCTTCAATCTCACTGATCCGCTCCTGCATCTGAGCGAGATCAAAGATACCCCCTGTAGGTATCAACAATTTCTTCAATCTCTTTCAAAAGATCAGTGGTCTCTTGCGGTATAGACATCTATTTCTCCTAATCCAGCATGGCCTGCACCAAACAGGCTTTCAATTTATTGGCGTAAACATATATTTAGGCACATAGGCAGTAGGCACAAAGTTTTTTTAGCGATTTCAAAGCCTGCCCTTCAGCTAACCTTTTGCCGAAGCATGAAAATCGCGAACGAGCCATAGAGCAGATAAGGAAGAACCGCGGCCGTCAATGGCCCCAACAAACGGCCCTGCCCCAGAGCCAATGACAAAGAGAGGGTAACCCAAAAAGAAAATCCGAGCAACAAGCTGATCGCGACCCCTCGGGCCGCCCCTCCATGACGCCGGGAAGTTAAAGAAAATGGAATCGCCAGGAGAATCATCAAAGGACAAGAGAACGGGTACAATATACGATTAAAGATTTCGACCGTATACTCCATGTGTGAAAGCCCGGCACTCTTGGCTTTACCGATATAGCTTTTAAGCTCTTTAAGCGACATGCGATCGGGCTCTTTACGAGGCACCATAAAATCTTGAAAAGTTTCAACGATATCCAACTCCAGGTTCTCCGCCTGGCGAAACCCGGCAACATCGGTAAAACCGTCATGAGACCTGAAATCTCTGACTTTAACCTTTTCACCGACCCATTTTTTCTCGTCTTCAAGAAAAACCAGTTTTTCAATATCCAGTCGCCGACTAAGACGACGATCATCTGAAAAACGATAAAGTAAAGCTTTTTCTATAGAATTTTCAGCCGGGTCAAGGTTCTCAAAATAGTAGATTCCGTCTTGTCCGGCATACCATAAGCTCTTGAGATTGTAAAGATTCTTCTCTTCATCACCCCTTATGGCAACGGTTTTCAAACGATCAGCTTCAAGGCTGGCAACCGGCACCAGATTGTTATTAATAAAGAAAGTCACCAGAGCCAGAACCAACCCGGCCCCAACTAATGGCCGGGCCATCTTGACCAGACTCAAACCACCCGCCTGAAAAGCCACGATCTCGTTATTTTGCGCCATCCCTCCCAGAGCCAGCATCGTTGCCAGCAACAGAGCCAGAGGAATAAATTTACCGAGAATAAAAGGTATCTGATTTGCCAGAAAAAGCAACAAAGGCAAGAAGCCGGCCTGATTTTCCATAGCGTTATCAACCTTGGAAAAAAAATCGACCAGCAGATAAATAGAAAGCAAAGCCAGCAAGCTCAAGAAAAAAAGAGCCAGCATCTCTTTTAAAAGATAACGAGAATAGATACGCATTATAACAACAAACAACTCCTAATAGAATCAACCAAAAAATGATGCACTCGAAAAAAATTTACGGAATGGCTATCATAGTCGGTTAAAAAGGGAAATGCAACTATAGCCTTATATCCTCCAAACCAACATTTCGCAAATCTTTTCCTTGACACGTTCGGCAACGCCTGCTATAAGCGCCTTCCTTTCGACAACAACACGTTTGTCGAGTGTTGCGGGGTAGAGCAGTCAGGTAGCTCGTCGGGCTCATAACCCGGAGGTCGTTGGTTCAAATCCAGCCCCCGCTACCAATAAAACCTAAGGGTTTCGCTATATTAGCGGAGCCCTTTCTTTTTTACCATTAATCAGTGACATAAAACTGATGTAAAATTGGGGTAAAATTTTCTGCAAACTGGTTGAACAATCAACAAAATAATCGCAGACAAATTTTATCAATTTAGGAACACCCGCATTTCCAACCAAATCTATAAGATTACTTTCCACGCTCTTTATCCTCCTGCAATAGCATTAGAAAATCCCTTTAATTTAATAACAATGTCATCATAAATCCTCTATACCTCCATAGCGACAGGCGATCCCAGATCATTTCATTTTTTTAAATTATCCATTGCACTCCGAGGCACTGGACTTCAAAAAGCGTCGGGTTTTATGTCGGGATTGTCGGGTTACGACCCGTCTCGTATGGTTTATAAATGTGCCCTTTTTCCCATAATCGGCTTTCCGTCCAAACCATCAAGAACCTCTATAAGGCGACGCTTACGGATATGCTCTTTTCGTAATTTTCGCAAATATCTTTCCCACTCCTTCAACTTTTGTTCCCGCTGCATAACTTCTGTAGCTTTTCGCAGATACCTGGCCGCTTCCTGATAGGCGCTGGGCTTAACTCGGGCAATCAAACGTTCTGCGATATCTTGCCAGATAGTTACTGCCCGTTCCGGCGCGTAAATTTTAACGGCTTCAGCAATAGAGTTTTCCGCGATCCCATAGTGATAACCCCCGGCAGAACGCTGGTCGTACCATCTCAGTACTTGATCGGGTTTCTCTTCATAAATGGCTATATCAATCAGATCTCTCAACAAAGGAAATTCATTTTTAGAGGCCGCCTCAGGCTGGGTCAAGCCGGATTCAGGCAAAGACCATGAAGACTGCGTCCAAGGAAGTTCACCACTTTCGAGATAACTCAAAATTGTTTTTCGTACCATAACCCAGACTTCAGCTTTGTCGCCGGCCTGCCTGCACTCAAGAAAAGCCTGGCGTGATGGCTTACGTACATACTCTTCGACCTGCATTGCTGCGACCACCGGCCAATTTTCTTTAAGTGTCTGGATCTCGCGAAAATCATCCCTCAACCTGGCAGCGATACCGGACCATTTCTCTTGCGTAACTTGAATTCCTTCATGAATCCAACGTTAGCCCAGACAAGTTTGTCTACATCATCAAGAGTTGATCGTTCCAGAGCTTCTACGATTACCGGCATGCAAGACTCAACCTCCATGGCGGTTTCCCCTTCGTCGTCGCTCTCTTCCACCTGGCTGCTGCCGGCAGCTATCAACTCGTGCCCCAGTCCCAGCACTTCGTCAACATATCCTGACTTAAGCAACCCCTCAAGCTTTCTGATGATCCCGGAGTAGTCCGGCGTAAAACCATCGTCGTCCCAATGGTT
>JAYEGS010000025.1:0-5994 GCA_034659215.1 Pseudomonadota bacterium
CGCCGGGATAAACCGGCATAGAGTAGGGGACGAAAGAGCCCTACATGAAAGGAGTAACCGCTCTATCATGGCCCCGAGTCATGTGCGGTCAACCGTGAGGTTGGACGTGAAGTAGTTGACAGGGGAAGCGTAGGCCAGCCATTGAGCTCCGAAATCACCAAAATCAGGGTGCCGACTGCGTGGTCTGGTTGGGAAGGCAACACGGTAAATGATGTTAAACGGTAAGTCATGTACCGGCCCTGCGGAGTCTTAGAACCTGTGCATGCGTGGACGCTCTATGCTCGAGAACCGGGAGATCTCAGAGATATCCGTCAGGCAGTATCTGGCGGATCGGTTAGGTAAGGTCTGTGGCCATAACCCTGACATGTACGTTTCTGAGAAGTCAGACATCGGCGTAGTACCGAAGAAGGTGCTGAACAAAACTGGTTGTACACAGTTGCGGAGGTGCTGGAGGAAAGGCCGGTGACCAAGGGGAATTCTGAAAAGACCGACTGCGACCTGCACACAGAGACAGGGGTAAAGCATTGAACGGACTTTGCAGAATACGTAAGACTGCTACATCGCTTTTGCGTCAGATACCCGAGGTAGGAGCCGTATGAAGTAATTCTTCACGTACGGATCTGTGCGGGGGGTGCCGGGCAACCGGCATTCCTACCGCGATACAGTTTCGCGGTTTCGCTGAAGCTTTATTGCGGTTGTGCGGTTGCGGATTTAAGTTAAAACCGGTTACGTTGTCAGATGGGCTTTGCCCGGCTTCGAGGGGGACAGAGCTCAGATCGGCAAGCGGCCGTTGGCCGCCGCCTGGAGGTCTGTCCCCGTATCGAGCAAGCGCCAACCAAAAAAAGAAAGGGAGAGTTATGAAAAAGATTCCTAAATTTAAAACAGAATCAGAAGAAAGGACATTTTGGGAAGAAAATGACTCAAGCGACTATCTTGATTGGAACAAAGCCGAGCAGATTGTGTTTACTAGCCTGAAACCAACAACTAAGGCGATCTCTCTAAGATTGCCGGAATCCATGTTAGCACAAATTAAAGTAGAAGCAAACAAACGAGATATCCCCTACCAATCATTGATGAAAATGTGGCTAAGTGAACATTTGCCACATATTGCATAGCGTTTCATCCTTTGATGCCGATGCCGGTCGTTCGGCGTAAAATGCTGAGTACTAATATGATTGCCATTTTTTTGTGGTGATTGTAATGCAGATCGGAAAATGTAGTATCGGTAGCGCACTTCTTACCAGAAGAAACTTTTCGCAGGCGGTACACAAATGGGACTCAACGAGGAAGATAAACTGGAAGGGGCGCTTGCCGAACTCCGGCGTGATAAAGAGTTGCGCGCCCAAACTTATCGGGAACGGGCGCTCAAAATGTATCCGTGGATATGTGCTCGGTGTGGACGTGAATTTGGCGGCAAAAAACTACGCGAGCTGACCGTTCATCACAAAGATCATAACCACGACAACAACCCGCCGGACGGCAGCAACTGGGAGCTGCTGTGTCTCTACTGCCATGACTACGAGCATACGAAATTCCCCGAGGAAGTGACACCCGGCGAAACGCCACCAAGCGTTAATCATAAACCATCCACCACCCACCAGCCATTTGCCGGTCTTGACAAATGGCTGCAAAAGAAGTGATTTATTGGTTTCTGCGGCGTTCTTGGGCTCTCTGGGTAGAGCGTAGTTGGGCGTCTTGATGGCGGCGTTTTTCGTCATCATTTTCCAGAATTAAAGGTGGTATTTCAAGGCTCTTGCCGTCTTTATTGAGGGCGACAAAGGTTAGATAGGCGGAGGCCGTATGGTGGGTTTTGCCGCTTATCATTTTCTCACTCTCCACCCGAACCCCAATTTCCATCGATGATCGTCCGACCATGTTGAGAGAGGCGGTCAGGGTGATCAGGTCTCCGACATAGACCGGATAGTGAAAATCGAGGCGGTCGATTGAGGCGGTGACGACATTGCTGCGGGCATGGCGTATGGCAACTACACCGGCCGCGTTGTCGATCAATTTCATGATAACCCCACCGTGAATGTTACCCGCCGGATTTGCATCATGCGGGAGCATGACTTGTGAGAGGGTTACGATGCTTTCACTGACTTTTTTTCCTTTCATTGAATATTCTCCTAGCGTGGGGAACCCGCAAGTAAGAGCGCTAATTTTCCATGTGATTAATCAGGGCTTCCAGATAACGTGATTTAACCTGTCGGCTGGCCAGGGCCTGTTTGAATGGCGGAAGTTTCAGAATGACGCCTAAAACTCCGGCCATGGCGCGATGACTCCAGAGAACCCGGTTGTCAAAAAAGAGGTTTTGCAACTGGCCCCGTTCAATAGCCATCAGTACCGCTCTGTGGGTTCCATTCAAAGGGGTAATAACTCGGCTTGGTCGGGATTCTAAATGAATATTGCCTTTTGTACAAGCTCTAACGCAAACTCCGCAGCCGAGACATATCTCTTCATTCAGCTTTGCTACTTTTATTTTGGGTTTGACTGGATTATTTGCTGAAGCCAGGGTCATCGCTTCAACCGGGCAGGCGGTCACGCACTTGCCGCAGCCGTTGCAATCAGATTTGTCTACGACTGGAATAAAGTTGGTTGTATGAATCGGGCTCAAAATTGCAAAACGCCGGGCTGCGGTCATAGCCTCACAGCAACAGGCGCAGCAGTTGCAGATAAAAGATACTTTCTCTCTTACATTTTCACCAAACTGAACCAGATTGTGTTCGTAAGCTATCTGCAATAAATCAAGGCACTCTTCCACCTCTAAAGAACGGGCGTGGTCGTACTTAATCAGTGACGCGGCGACATTGTCAAAGGTCATGCATATTTCTTGTGGTGCATCGCAGGCTTTGCCTAAGTGATGCATTTTGTGGCGGCAGTAACAGATCCCAACCCCCCGATGAGCAGCGCCCTTAATGACTTCGGTGGCTCGTTCATAATCAAGAACATGCAGTGCATTTTCTTGAGATAATGCAGGTTCCTGGACAAAGGTACGTCCCAGTTGAGTTTGACCTCGGGTAAATAGATCCTTGATGAAATCTTCTTCCACATTTAAGTATTCATAAAACAGTTCGCTTAAGACCTTCTGATCAATGTCATTCCGCACCCGCATTAACGAGAACTCGAAAAAACCTGCCATTGGCGGCGGCAGAACATAAACGGACTCACCATTTTGTTCGATATCAACCAAGATGGCGCGACCAGACAATTCATCCAGCACCTTTTGCGTGCTGGTCAGATCCATTTTCCAGATGCGACTGGCTTTTTTCGCTGTGAAAGGTTTGATCGGCATGAGTGAAACCAGCCGACTTTCTTTCTCACTAAAAAGCATTTTCAAAATTTTGAATAGTAGCTCTGAAGGGGGTGCTCCCTGAGGAAAGCGATTTAATCTGTCGGCTAAATGATTATAACTGGATTTGATAGTATTATGAGCCATTATGCTATCTCCCTTTTGTTTTTTTGGGAATTGTATACCCCTGAAAAGATAATCGCACAAAAGGCAGTTGTCAAATAATAAAACAGGTGCCATACGAGTTTTGACGACTCTTTGTTACCCGGTTTTTTTGTTGGCAAGTAGACTATTATTGATTAAAGCTATGTCGCTGGTAGTTTGTATGATTTCTTCCGATTGGATTAAATTTATAGGGTTATGGTAGAATTGACTTTTAATATCTTTATGTGGGGGAAATTATGTTTATGTTAAGGTACGCCGTCTTGTTGGCTCTGTTAAGTTTTCTTTGTTTTTTCAATTCTCCGGTTCGAGCGGAACCGACGGCGGCTTTTGGCGGTCAAACCGGAGTTCTCAGGATCTCCGGCGGTACGGCTCATATCCCGGTTATGAAAGAGGTGGCCAAAATCATTATGCAGGCTCATCCGGATATTCAAATTTCGATTGCCGGCGGTGGTTCCGGGGCGGGTATCAAACAGGTTGGCGAAGGCTTAGTCGATATCGGTAATTCCGGCCGGAAGCCGACCGACCACGAGATTCAGAAGTATGGCCTCGTTCTCCATCGGTGGGCGTTTGACGGGGTTGGCGTAATTGTCCACCGGGATAACCGGGTTCAAGCTTTGACCAGGGGTCAGTTGCAGGATATTTTCAGCGGGCGATTGCGAAATTGGCAAGAGGTTGGGGGCGTTGATAAGGAAATTACGGTTTTTACCAGGGATGAGGCCAGTGGCACGCGCAAGGTCTTTTGGAAAAAAGCCTTAGCTAAAAAAGTGATCACCAATAAAGCCTTGGTGGTCGCCTCCAATGGGGCTATGAAAGCCGGTGTCTCTCACAATCCCTACGCGATTGGCTATGTTTCGGTCGGCTATCTTGATAAATCGGTAGCTGCAGTTGCTCTTGACGGGGTTAAGCCATCCTTGGAAACTGTGCAAAAAGGGGAGTATACGGTTGTGCGCGGTCTCTACAGTAACACCAAGGGTGAGAGAGACGGTCTGACAAAAAGTTTTATCGATTTTCTTTTCAGCCCGAGCGGGCGGGAAATTATCGCCAAAAAAGGCCTGATCCCGGCGGCTAGATGAACGGCCTGATTAATTGTCATGCAAAGTGTCAGGTTGTAGGCAGCCGTTCTCTGTTTCTTGCGGCGACCGTCGTCGGGGTTTTGCTGACGCTATCGATTTTTGCCTTTATGGTGATGCTCGGGCTGCCGCTCTTTTCGGTTCATTCACTAACTCTTCTTTTGACCCAGGCCTGGGCTCCCGACCAGGGGCTTTATGGTGTTTTTCCCTTCATTTGCGGCACTTGTGCCATAGTCTCCTTAAGTCTTCTGATCGCCTTTCCTTTAAGTCTCGGTAACGCCATTCTCATTCATCTGTTGGCGCCCCGCCGTCTGGCTCGATTTCTCCATCAGGTGGTCAAGATGATGACCGGGGTCCCCACCGTGATCTATGGTTTTGTCGGTATCTTTTTTTTGGTTCCTTTGGTTCGTGAATGGTTTTCCCGGGGCTCCGGAATGTGTATCTTGAGCGCCGCTCTGCTTTTAGCTCTACTCATTTCGCCGACCATGATTTTGGTTTTTCTCGAAAGTTTTGCCGCCATTCCCGCAACCCATCTACGCGCCCTTGAGGCTCTGGGGGGCACGCGCCGACAAAAACTTTTACATGTGATTCTGCCGGGTGCGCGGACGGGGATTATTACGGGTCTGCTGTTGGCCTTGGGTCGGGCCTTGGGTGATACCATGATCGCCCTGATGGTGGCCGGTAATGCTACCGCCCAGCCGGAATCATTGCTTGACTCGGTTCGGACTTTGACGGCCCATATCGCTCTGGTGATGGCGGCCGATTTTGACAGTATCGAATTTAAGACTATCTTTGCCTGCGGTATTATTCTCTATTTGTGGACGGCAGTACTGACCTTAAGTTTGCGTTATTTGCACTTCAACTCTGCGAAACTTAAATCATGACCAGAGTTTTTGATTTTCTGCTTTATGCCTTTGCCTGGCTCTGTGGCCTGATCCTGATCGGGGCTTTCGGCACGCTCATGGTTTTTCTGCTGACTCAAGGAGTGCCGGCATTAGGCTTTGATCTGATCTTTGGCAGCACCGGTATTGGGGACGCCTTGCTCTTGAAAAGAGTGGTGAGCGACGGTCTTCTGCCGGCGATCATCGGCACTTTGCTTTTGATTTTTTTGGCTTTAGTTACGGCTTTGCCGTTCGGTCTTGGGGCTGGTATTTATCTGGCCGAGTATGCCGGGAAAAGAAGCAAAAGTTTTTTTTCACTCATTTTTGATCTGCTTGCCGGCGTGCCTTCGATTGTTATCGGACTTTTTGGTTTTTCTCTGACCATCTACTTGCACAAACATTTTACTTCTCTTACTCCTTGTCTGTTGATCTCGGCTCTGGCTCTCGCCTTGCTGGTTTTACCCTACTTGATTCGCAGCACTCAGACGGCTCTCGAAGAGCTGCCGACCTCGTTGCGCTTGACCGCAGCCGCCTTAGGTGCGGATCAGGCGTCAACTATTCGTTTTGTTCTACTGCCACAGGCCGCACC
>JAYEGS010000026.1:0-5955 GCA_034659215.1 Pseudomonadota bacterium
CGCCGATTAAGGGAAGTGAGATGCGAAGGCCTTCATCATTCATCAAGATGACCGAGCCAAAAACAAAGGCGATGACACCGCCGATACCAAGGGCTCCAAAGCTTGGGACAAAGGCCTCAGCAATCATGAAAATCATACCGAGAATCATCAGGGCAAGACCGGCATAATTAATGGGCAAAACCTGAAAACTGTAGAGGGCAAGAAGCAGACAGATCCCGCCAACAACGCCGGGGAGAAGATAACCGGGGTTAGAGAGTTCAAACATAAGGCCATAGATGCCTAAGAGCATGAGGATATAGGCAATATTAGGATTGGTAATAACCGCCAGCAACCGGCTGCGCCAATCAGGCTCAAGATGCTCAATGATCAGATTCCCGGTTGACAGAGTCATTTTTCCGGACTCCATAAACACCTCTCTGCCATCCAACTGTTGCAGAAGATCGGCCAAGCTACCGGCCACCACATCAATAACCCCAATCTTCAGAGCCTCTTTGGCGGTAAGATTCACGGCCTCGCGCACAGCCTGTTCCGCCCATTGAGCATTACGGCCGTGCCGCTCGGCCAGGGATTTGATGTAGGCCACGGCATCATTAACCATCTTGCGTTCCATGGTATCCATAGTATCCGAAGGAGGGCTCTTTTTCTCGGGAGGATCATCTTCTTTGGGCTTGGCCGGGACATCCGGCATACCAGGCAATCCGCCCACTCGCACCGGAGTTGCAGATCCAAGATTGGTGACTGGAGCCATGGCAGCTACATGGCTGGCGTAGAGGATGTAAGTACCGGCGCTTGCCGCTCGGGCTCCGTTCGGTGCAACATAGGAGACCACCGGCACTGAAGAGGCGAGAATATTTTTTATGATGTCCCGCATGGCCGCATCAAGACCGCCCGGAGTATCAATTCGCAGGATGACAACTCCGACCTTATCCTGTTCAGCCTTTTTCAAGCTGCGGACAACATAATCACTGACTGCCGGACCAATGGCCCCTTTAATATCAAGGAGCACAGCCGCTTTTGCGTCGGCCGCCCGGGACGTCCCAACGGACCACCAACCCGAACTTAAGACCAGCATCCCCAGCAGGAGGCCGGTCGCCATGATCCGCAAAAAACAGGAAAATATGCCTTCTTTTTGCATAGTCATACGACACCCCCCACAAAGAAATTGCTGGATATCTCTCTATTTTAACATATTTTTCAGACGAGTCAAAAAAAGTGTGCCGTTAAATAAAAAATTTACTGTAACTATTCAGTGTATTCACCATAAAGCTACAGCAAATGATGCGAACATCGCTGTCGCCCACTTCGAGGAGGACACAGCTCAGCCCGCCACGGGCTAAAGCCCGGTCTGGAGGTATGTCCCCGCATCGAGACAGTTTGAGGAGAAAACACTGAAGTTACAAATTTACTTTCTGCATTACTGATTTTTTTGTGCTATGTTTATAAATGAAACAAGGAGGTTGTCCGAGAATGTTATCTTATCCGCCCAAAAACTCTTCCCTGAATCTGTCCCGTGAGCGCCAGGGTGAATTGCTGATGGTTGCAGAGACGTTTATCTGGAGCTGGTTTCCGATTGTCACCCTGATCATCTACCAACATCTTTCACCACTTTTCACCATGTTTTATACCACCTTGATCGCCGCACTGTTTTTCGGGGGATTTGTGCTCTGGCGAGGTGGTCACGGACGTATCCTGCAACGCCAGGCCATTCGACCGCTGCTCTTAACCACACTTTTCATCAATCTGCTGTTCATCTGCGTCTACTTAGGGCTGCAATACACCAGCGCGGCCAATATGGCAGTGATTCTCTTTTTACAACTGCTCTTTTCCTATCTCTACTTCAACCTTTTCGGCTCCGAGCCTTTCGCCTCCATCCACCTGTTTGGGGCGCTCTTGATGGGAGCCGGGGCTCTGATCATCCTCTTCCCCGGTAAGCTCTATTTAAATAAGGGCGATCTGCTGGTACTGGTTGCAGCGATGGTCGCACCAATTGCCAATTACTACCAGAAACAGGCCCGCATCTTTGTCAAGCCAAGTGAAATTCTATTTGTTCGCTATCTGCTGGCCTTGCCGATTCTGCTGGTTCTGGCTCAATGGTTCTCTCCCGACGACAAAGAGAATGTCCGGGCGGTTCTGCCCTGGTTATTGCTCAACGGTTTGGTGCTTTTCGGTCTCTCCAAAATTTTCTGGATTGAGGCGATTCATAGAATTTCGATTACCAAAGCCAGTGCCATGAGTGCCTTGGGCCCATTATTTACCATCATCCTGGCCTATCTGGTTCTGGGAGATAAGCCCACCCTGCAGCAGCTGATTGGGATCATACCTGTACTGATCGGCGGAGTCCTGATTACCCGCCCCGGCAGACCACAAATGGTCGAGGAGTAAAACCGCCAGATGACTACTAAGAGCAAAACCGACAACATGTTCATTATCCGGGTAGAGTGCTATGCCGGATACCGGGGCGAAGAGTCGCCGCGCCGTTTCTTTCTCCACCAGCGAAAGGTTGAAGTGCTGGAAATCCTTGACCGCTGGCTGGCACCGGACCATCGCTATTTCAAACTCAAGGGCAACGATGAAGCCGTTTACATCATCCGTCACGATGTACTCCGGAACCAATGGCAGTTAACCATGTTTGACAGCGGCTTGGCCTAGGAGGCCAAGACATCAAATGAAACTTAGATTGCGCCCACATGGAGTTCGGCAATGGCTGTGGGCTTTAACCCGTCTCATTAAAGAAGGATATCCGGCCATTATGATTACAGATACGGCTTTTTTTCGTTATAACGCCTACCATACTCCGAACGATACCGCGGAAAAGCTCGACTATAATCGAATGGCCCGGGTGGTCACCGGTCTTATTCATACCATCATGGAACTGGCGGAGAGATAATAGTGGGGGAACAGTCAAGGCTGTGCTTGTTTATGCTGCTGTTCTTGTTATTTTCAGGAAGTGCAGGCTGTGCGCCGCTTCAGCAAGTCTCCCTGGAAAACGAGAAAATGATCACCTTTTTTCTAGTTGGTCATAGCTGGCATACAGGCATAGTGATTCCGGCGGCCGCAATCCCCGAACCCCTTTTGCCGGTTCGCCGATTCTATGACAAGTATGAGTACATAGAACTAAGTTGGGGAGATGAAGATTTTTTTAAAAGCGATGAGTTTAAAGTCGGCACTCTTTTAAAGGCTGCCCTGCTGCCATCTGCCAGCGTCATGCACGTTGTCGGTTTTAACGGACCGGTTATCGATTATTTCCCGCTTAGTGATGTGATCAGACTCTCTCTTGTAGAGCAAAATTTTTTGCAGCTGTGTGAATTCATCAGCAATAGTTTTGAATATAACCAACAGGGAGAAATGGTGAATCTCGGGCCTGGCATATATGGAATCAGCCACTTTTATCAAGCCCACGAAAAATACTATCTGCCTAAAACCTGTAACGTCTGGACAGCCAAGGCCTTGCAACAAGCAGGTTACCCGATCTCCCCATATATGACGATGCGAGCCGAAAGTCTGCTTAAACGGATGGAAGAGTTTGGGGTGCGGCTCGACAAAAAATAACATCAGCCTGCTACGCACCGCTAAAACGCGACATTAACAGCACCCCACCCTACAATCGTGCAGAAACCAACAGAGTCACAGGATCATCAGGATCAGTTAGATTGAAAATTTTTGTCTCAAGAAATGAAGAATCGCTTCCGTCATCCATGACTACTATACAAGTATTGCAAGAAAAAGGGTTGACAATGTGACAGAAAACAGCAATAAATGGGTTTACTTAAACCACCATATAAACAGTAAGTGCTGACCGGGAGAGTTAAGTTGTTTAATCGCATAATCATAGAAAAAATGCGGCAATGGTCTCAGCGTAAAGGGCGAAAACCCCTGGTTCTCAGGGGGGCACGCCAGGTTGGTAAGACCTCGGCAGTCGATATATTTGCTCAGGAATTTGATAGTTACATTTATTTGAATCTCGAATTAAAGGAAGACGCAAATCTCTTCGCCGACGATCTTGTTGTCGAAGAGTTGATTCAAGCGATATTTTTTGCCAAGAATATTCATCGTAATGCAGGAAGAACATTGCTCTTTATTGATGAGATACAGAACTCATCAAAGGCGATAGCAATGTTGAGATATTTTTTTGAATCAGCTCCGGATCTCTATGTTATAGGGGCGGGTTCTCTGTTAGAGGTGATGATTGGCAAAAATCAGGTTAGTTTTCCCGTCGGCCGGGTTCAATATCTTTTTATGTATCCTTTAACCTTTGTCGAGTACCTTGAGGCCCTGTCGGAAGAACAGGCTCTGGATGCCTATCATACTGTACCCCTGCCCGGTTATGCCCAGGAAAAAATGTTTAAGCTTTTTCACCAGTACACCCTGCTCGGTGGGATGCCGGAGATCATAGATACATTTTCACAATCTCATGATTTATTAGATCTCCGCCCAGTTTATCAAGGCCTGATCTCTTCATATCTTGATGATGTCAGCAAGTACGCCAGAAATGCGACTATGATAGAAGTTATCCGACATGCAATAGAGACAGCCCCTTATGAGGCGGGTAAGAGGATACGTTTTCAGGGTTTTGGTAAGTCAAACTACAAATCCCGTGAAATGGGTGAAGCTCTGAGAACCCTGCAGCGAGCCATGCTTATTCATCTTCTGTATCCGACAACCTCACGCGAGTTACCTCTGATTCCAGATAAAAAGAGATCTCCCAAACTTCTGTTTCTAGACTCCGGTCTGGTAAATTATTATGTCGGTCTGCAAAAATATTTTTATACCATTAAAGATTTTCACTCGGCTTATGGTGGAATGCTGGCGGAACATATAATCGGTCAGGAACTGATCGCCCTTGATATGAGCTCACCAAACAAATTTACATTCTGGGTTAAAGAAAAAAAACAATCGAATGCTGAGGTCGATTTTATTTTGCCATATAATCAATATGCAATTCCGCTTGAGGTTAAAGCCGGAAAGACCGGAACCCTCAGATCTTTGCATGAATTCACCGACTCAGCTAGTCATCCTTATGCCATAAGGCTCTACGCCGGAACGATTCAAACAACCACAGCCCAAACCCCAAAAGGGACACCATATACACTTTTAAGTCTGCCATATTTTCTGATTGGAAAGATTTATGACTACATCGCCTGGATGAAGTGGGAGTAGTGGAAATTGAGGAAAACAGTGAAAACGAATTTGCCCCTAAGCGCCTGTGATTAATATCGGAATATCGGGGCAATATCGGGGACAATATCGGATATAGGGGCCGAACCAAGCTAAACTATTAATATAACAAAGAATATGATTAATATCGAGGTCTAAAACGACCTTAAAAGCCTCTTTTTGCACCCAAAATGAAGATTTCAAGGAATCTTAAGTTTATAATCGGCAAAGAAATACCACCAGAGGATTCACCAGACTGCGAATAAGCGCCCGGCTTTTATTCGAGTATTCCCGGCGCGGTTGGTGACCCTGGGCGTTCGACATCATAACGTTACAGGGGATCAAAACATCTATTTGGGAAATCTAATTTGTCGAACTAAGATCGCTTTAGCGTGGCCATTCCAGAGAGAGACCGTATAGAGTGTGCCCCATTTTTTCATCGTCGAGGTTTTTAAAATGGATAATTTTTTTTTAATCTTCATTTTTGCGAGTGTGCTGGGGCTTGTTGTATTTTGTGGTGTTTGGTATCTTTTACATAAAAAGAGAAGAGTAAAGCATTTGACTCATAGTGCTGGGCACCATGGGTTTTGTTTCGAAGGTAACATTGACGCAAACCCCAAGGACAAATTTGCCCCCCTGCGTCTGTTTTCCCTCCGCATCCAGGGAACAATGAAAAATGTACTTAAACGCAATAACCCCACGATTTGGATCTTCGATTATGAATACTCCATACCCAGGGATCAGGATGTCGGACAAACGGTTGTAGTGATTGAAATGCGTAAGATCAAATTGCCACCTACC
>JAYEGS010000027.1:0-5843 GCA_034659215.1 Pseudomonadota bacterium
TATCACCGAGCGCAAGCACGCCGAGGATGAATTGAACAGGTACAAGGTGAGGTTGGAGGATCGAGCCGCCGAACTGAAAGAAAAAAACACCGAACTTGAACGAATAAATGATCTTTTTGTCGGGCGGGAGCTCAGGATTAAGGAGCTCCGGGAGCGGGTTAAGGAGTTGGAATCGACGATTGAAAAATTTAAATGACCGGGTACCAAGAGAATGAGTAATAATTTGATAAAGATTACCGAGCCGGATGGTAACCTGCCTGCAACCGCACGGCTGATTTATATGATGATAGGTGTTGTGGGGTTCATTGTCATCGGTATAGTAGGTTATGGCTTTTATACCGGCAACCGCATGACCACAATGTATACGCCACTGGTGGATGCCGCTATGGAGATTAAACTGGAGGTCACTACCGCCCATCTCTGGTTTGAGGAGATTATCAGCGGCGACCGTCATGAAGATATGGCAGCGGTTTGGGAGCATTTAGAGCAGGCGGACTGGTATGCAAAAGCCATGTTGGAGGGCGGTGAAAACATAGAAGGAACCTTTATCTCCCTAGATGACAATAAATTGCGCCGGCTGATTATGGAGGTGCAGGGGAGGCTTTCAGAGTTTAGGGAGATAACTGAACAGAGAATTGCGGAACGGGGATCATCCGGCGTTGGCACGGTTATAGACCAACGCTACGATGCTGTCTTCAACACCCTCGTTATGCAGGCTGATGAAGTGAAAACCAGGCTCGAGCAAGTAATGGTACGGGATATAGGCCGTTTTCGCTATACCCAGTTAACCTTGATGCTTGTCTGCCTATCTGTTTTCTTGTTTTTTGGATTTATTTTTCACCGTTTTGAACACAGTCGGAGAAATTACTTTAGAGCCATCAGGCAAGCGAATGAAAAACTGTGCGAAAGTGAAAGTCGATACCAGCAGCTCTTTGAGGAATCCCCCATTTCTCTATGGGAAGAGGACTTTTCGGCTGTAAAACAATATCTTGATCGGTTGCGGGATTCAGGTATCTCAGATTTTAGAACCCATTTTGCATCCCACCCGGAAACGGTCCACGAATGTGCTCAACTAGTAAAAATTATTGATGTCAACAAAGCAACGCTGGAAATGTTTCAGGCTGAAAGTAAAGAGGTGCTTCTGGCAAATCTGGTGCAGATTTTCGGGGAGCAATCCTATGAAGTGTTTAGTGAGCAATTAATCTTTCTCATCCTGCACGAAGGTAAAGGCCTCTTTGCATCAGAGGCGGTTAACCAAACGCTTCAAGGCCGTGAAATTCATATTGGTCTGCAGTTGGTAGTGGCATCCGGCTGTGAAGGTAGCTGGGCTAAGGTGCTTATCTCGCTTACGGACATTACCATGCGCAGGCAAATTAAAATAGAGTTGGAGAAACGCGGGCAAGAGCTTGAAGAGCGAGTCAAGCTGCGAACTAAAGAGCTGGAAATAAAAACAGAAAAAATCGAGGGTTCCCGGAAAGCTCTCACGTATCTTATGGAAGATGTAAATGCGTCCAGAGAAGCGCTCCAGATCGTCAACCGGGACTATGCTGCGGCTAATCAGGAACTCAAAGAATTTGCCTATATTGTCTCCCATGATCTTAAAGCTCCATTGCGGGCTATCAGCCAGCTCACTCACTGGATTTCGGAGGACTATGCTGAAGTTTTCGACGATGACGGCAGAGAGCAGATTGGATTGGTTTTGAAAAGAGTAAAACGCATGGATGGTTTAATCGATGGTGTTCTGCGATATTCTCGCATCGGGCGGGTTAAAGAAAAAGAAGAAAGTCTGGATTTGAATCTCCTGGTCAAGGAGGTGATAGAAAATCTGGCCCCGCCGGACAGTATTCAGATTATCCTGGAAAACAGACTGCCCGTGGTTTTGCGGGATCCGACTCGTATGGGACAGGTTTTCCAAAACCTTATCGGTAATGCCATAAAATTTATGGATAAAGATGTCGGGGTTATCAGGGTTGGCTGTGTTGATGAGGGTGACTTATGGAAATTCATGGTTGCCGATAACGGCCCCGGTATTGATCAGCGATACCATGATAAAATTTTCAAGATCTTTCAAACCCTGACGGCTCGTGATGAACACGAAAGTACCGGTATCGGCTTAACGCTGGTCAAAAAGATCATTACACTCTATGGTGGTACTATCAGGATCGAGTCTGAATTCGGCAAGGGGAGCTCCTTTATTTTTACATTGCCGAAAAAGTAGTCAATAAAATATGGAGGAAAAATGAGAAGTTCTAAACCAATTCTTCTAGTTGAAGACGACCGGGTCGATGCCATGACCGTAAAACGAGCCTTAAAAGAACTCAATATCACCAACCGGTTGGATGTTGAGCCTAACGGTGAGGAAGCCTTGGCGTTTCTGCGAAATCTTGAAAGTGAACTGCCGGGTATTATTCTGCTTGATCTCAATATGCCGAAAATGAATGGTATCGAATTTCTCCAGATAGCCAAAAAAGATGACCGCCTGAAAATGATCCCTGTTGTCGTTCTAACCACATCAAAAGAGGATCAGGACAGGGTTGACAGCTTTAATTTAGGGGTGGCCGGCTACATGATCAAACCGGTCGATTACCGGAAATTTGTCGAGGTGGTAAAAACTATCGATCTTTATTGGACCTTGAGTGAACTGCCGAATTAAAAATAGGAGAAAATCATGCAGGATAAAGCAATCCGTCTACTTCTGATTGAGGATGACAAAGTCGATCAGATGGCGTTTTCGAGATTTGTCAAAAGTCGGAACCTGCCCTATGATTACACCATTGCGAGCTCTGTCGCCGAGACCCGAGAGGTGATAAGATTAAGCAGTTTTGATGTCATTATTGCGGATTACATGCTTGGCGACGGAACTTCGTTTGAACTCTTTGATCAATTTGCAGGAGTTCCGGTTATTGTGACCACCGGCAGCGGGAATGAGGATGTCGCGGTTGAGGCGATGAAGTTAGGTGCCTGCGATTATCTTATCAAAGATCCTGAAGGTTGTTATTTTAAAACCCTGCCGACTACCGTGGAACTCGCGCTTAAACGGAAAGCGAACGAAAAGGCCCTGCGAAACTACCACGAACGTCTTGAAGCTATGGTCGAAGAACGAACCGTTAAATTGCAGGCGGAAATCGTTGAGCGCAAACAGGTCGAAATGAAACTTCGTCAGAGTGAAAATAAATTTCGTTCAATGATGGAAGCTATGCGTGACCCGGTCTATATCTGCTCAGATGATTACCGGGTCGAATACATGAATCCGGCGATGATAACCAGGGTGGGGCCGGATGCCATAGGAGAATTCTGCTATCAAGCCCTGCACGGTTTAGAACAGCCATGTCCATGGTGCAAAAAATCGGGTGAACAGCGGGGAAAATATTTTGAGTTGGATATTGTCAGCCCCAAGGATAGCCGTTCGTACCATATTTCCCATTCGCCCGTGGTTAAAGAAGATGGTTCGGTTTCAAGTATGATTATTTTTCGCGATACTACTGAACTGAAAAATCTGCAATCTCAACTTATCCAGTTTCAGAAGATGGAGTCAATCGGTACGCTCGCCGGCGGTATCGCTCATGATTTCAACAATATTCTGACTTCTATCTATGGCTATTCTGAAATGGCCATGGCTAGCCTGGAAGAGGGTAGCTCGGTTTGGCATGATTTGCATGAGATACATAAATCGGGTGAGCGGGCCGCCAATCTCACCCGACAACTCCTGGCCTTTAGTCGCAAAGAGGTTATCATGCCGAAAGCGCTCAAGGTTAACCGCCTGATAAATGATATGCAAAAAATGTTATCACGACTGATCAGTGAAGATATTCGCTTGACAACCGAACTTGATGAGTCGGTTGGGGCAATTTATGCCGACCCCGGCCAATTTGAACAAGTGATTCTTAACCTGGTGGTTAATGCTCGGGACGCAGTTAAAAATCTATCTCCGGGGATAGAAAAAAATATCCGGATTATTACCTCCCAGGTGCTTCTGGATGATGACTATGTTACGACTAATATTGGCAGCTCTTCCGGTTGGCACCTTCAGCTTCAGGTCGAGGATAACGGTTGCGGTATGGCTAAAGAGGTTGTGCATCGCATCTTTGAACCTTTTTACACGACCAAAGGAAAAGGTGAAGGTACCGGCATGGGCCTGGCTACGGTCTATGGTATTGTCAAACAGAACGAGGGCAGTGTTAACGTCTATAGTGAACCGGGACAGGGAACCACCTTTAAAATCTACTGGCCGATTATGGCGGGCGAGGCAGCTGAGGCGGAGGTTCATAAACCTGAACCGGCGCGAGGTGGGGGCGAGGTGATTCTGCTGGCTGAAGATAACCGGCCGATCCGGGAAATAGCCGACCGCCGGTTACGCAAGGCCGGATATACGGTTATTGCTGCAGCCGATGGTCGTGAAGCCCTGGAAAAAGCGGCTGAACATCAGGGGAGCATTGACCTGCTCTTTACCGACGTGGTGATGCCGATTATGGGCGGCAAGGAGTTAAATGAAAAAATCAAGGCCCTATATCCCGATATAAGCACTCTGTATAGTTCCGGCTATATTGACAGTGGTGTCCATCAGGAAATTCTTACTTTAGGCAAAGATCACTTTATCAATAAACCGTACAACATCCGGGATCTTATGCTCAAAATTCGCCGCCTGCTGGATGAAAAGAAGTCTTGACTTTACATGGCAATGTAATTACAGTTATTACTGCATGCTAATGAAGCTGAAGTTACATGGAGGGACTTATGGAAAAACAGTTGCGGGCAAGGGATATCAAATTGGTTTCGATTGGGAATTCTAAAGGAGTTCGTATACCCAAGGTGCTCTTGCAGAAATATGACTTTACTTCAGACCTTCTCCTTGAAGAGACCGACCAGGGCCTGCTTCTTCGGAAGAAGGGGGAGGAGGGCAAATTTTCCTGGAAGGATACCTTCAAGGCTATGGCCGAAGAGAAAGAAGATTGGGGCGATTTTGACACAACTTTTCTTGACGGTCTGGAGGAGGACAATTTTGATAATTGAGAGGTATGAAATATATTATGCTGATCTTACCACAAGAGGGTGCGAAATAATAAAAATACGCCCGGTTGTCATCATTAGCCAAGACGAGATGAATAGATATCTGGAAACCGTGGTCGTCTGTCCCCTGACTTCAAAGTTGCACCCGCAATGGAGAACCCGTCTTCAAGTTAAATGTGCAAATAAAAATGCGGAGATAGCAGTTGATCAAATACGCACTATCAGCAAACAGAGACTGGGTAAAAAAATAGATAAATTATCAAAGGTTACGGCTGCACAAATACGCAAGCTCATAACCGATATGTATGGTGAATAGTCTTTTGTTTTAGTTAGTAGGGCAGGATATGTACACTTTTTTTGGAAGTAGGTATTTCTGTTCTGATACGATATTATGATGAAGAGAATCGATATGAACCGGTTGTTTTATCCGATTATTACTGTAATACTGCTTTTTCTGCTGCTGGTTGCGGCGGTACCGTCCTCTGCGGCAGGCAATGAGCTTGCCGACAGCCCTCGGGATGTTTTTATCGGGGTGTTGGCTAAACGTGGCGTTGCAACCTGTCTTAAACGCTGGCAGCCGTTGGCCGACTATCTTGGTGAACAGATCAGTGAAAAACGTTTTCATATTGTTGCCCTGCCTTTTGATCAGATCGATGCTGCGGTTGCTGAGGAGCGGGTCGATTTTATTTTTGTCAATCCTATAGTTTATATCAACCTTGAGGAAAAAAATAAAGTTTCCCGTATCTTGACCCTGGTTCAGAAACAGGGTGAGCATTTGAGCAGTGAGTTTGGCGGGGTCTTGTTCTATCTGGCTGAACGTGGTA
The DNA here is from genome assembly GCA_034659215.1 of Pseudomonadota bacterium. GTDB lineage: Bacteria > Desulfobacterota > Anaeroferrophillalia > Anaeroferrophillales > Tharpellaceae > Tharpella. Next base: position 5,832 of record JAYEGS010000027.1, read on the forward strand.
GTTTTAATGATT